>JAGQIY010001357.1 GCA_020430865.1 Myxococcales bacterium | reverse complement strand
CCGGCAGCTCGAAGCCTGCGTCGACGAAGACGTCCACGGCGCGGGAAATGGCGCTCCGACCCTCCGAGAGCAGGATGCGCTCCAGCAGGCGCTCACGCTCTGCGGCTCGCTCGTCCAGCTCCCCCACGGCGCGCTGAACGATTCGAGTGCCGGTGCGGTCCTTCACGACGGCCTCGCGGCGTCGCTTGGGCTGACCGTTGGCATCCTCTGAAGCGCCGTTCTTCTGCACCTTGGGCGCGGCAGACGCCGCGATGGCTCGAGACTTGGGCTTGGCGAGGAGCGGAGAATTGGGTCGCCGGGCAACGATCAGCAGCGGTTCGGCCGCCGCTCGTTGTGTGTTGCGTCCCTTGTTGCGGCGCCTGCGGCGACCACCGGAGGCGTTGTGACGTTGTCCTTCCATCATGCTCTATTCCGTCTTCGCGAAATTGGATCGCGGTTGCGCGTCTCCGTCTGCGTTCGTCCCCTGTCGGGCTCTTGAGTCGCTCGTTGCCATTTTCCGCAGGGTCTCCTGGGCCAGCGCCATCCCTCTTTTGGGGGCCTGCGCGGCTCGACCTGCGAATTGACTGGTCAGGATCGCTGCCAGAGTCGCTGGCACGCGTCTTCGGAAACGCTTTTCTCTAACTGGCCGGGTCTTTGTCATTGCCGTTCGGGTTGTCGAAACGGCATCGGGTCGTCAGGTCTCCCGCACCGAACCCACACCCCTCGGGGTTCGGACCATTCGCCACGACGCATCGTCTGTGGGCACGGCGGCCGGTGTTTACGAAACGTGGTGCCGAGAACGACCTAGGTCGCTCGTTGACTACGGGAAGCGAACGGAGCAGCTGAGAGCGACCGACTTGGCCTCCGGAGAGCACCGCGTCAGAAGGTACAGCTGGATTGGGAACTCCGCCCGCCAGAAGCCTGACCCCAGGGGCTTAGCACACGATTTTGGTGATGGTCGAGTCCCGGTGCCAAAAGGGCGAACAAAACACCCGAGCTGCGCATCCACCCAAACTGGAAGCGGCAGCGAGAACCCGCCTTCGCACCAAGGCGCTTGCATCCAGGTCGTCGGCTCCGTAACTCGAGTCGCGCCTGTTGCGGGAGTACCGCGGCGGCTCGCAGCCTTGCCTGGTATCCCGGCCTCGAATGCCCCGCCCTGCCTCCAGTTTGCTCAGCCTGAGGGCGCTGTCCGCGCTTGCGGTGGTCGCCTGCGGTAGCCCAGCGCCCGTCGCAACCGTTCCACCACCGCCCGCCACGTCTCCAGGCGCGCCGGCGCCTCCCAAGGCCAGTCTCGATATCGAGGCGAGGGATTGGGGTGAGGTGGAGTCGCCGGAATTCCCGCTGATCGTGCTGCTTCCCCAGGCACGCGCGTGGGAGGTGGATGGGGGCGAGCAGAACTGGTTGCTGCTCAACCACGCTCCCAGTGCTTCATCCGTGCGGATTCGCGTGTGGCGAGCCGGTCGGCGGGCGCGACCCGAGGACTGCCGAGAGCAAGCGGCGCTCTGGCTCCCGGCGATGCGTGGGCTCGAGGATGATCAGCGCATCGCGGACTCCCGCCTCTCGGTGCCCGCGGGGTACGTCACCCAGGTGGAACTCTACGCAGTGCCCCTCAGCGCGGCGGACGAGGTGCTGGAGGTCGAAGGCCGGGTGCAGGCGTTCGGAGCCGCGCCAACCCGCTGTTTTGGCGTGATCTTCGTGACTCGGGCGCGGGGCACGGGTGCGGATCGCGTGGTCGCCGAGCGCATGGGGCTGTGGGTGGACGGGTCATTGCCCCACCTGCGCATGCGTGGCATCGCCGACCGCATCCAGCCGGAGCCGCTCGGGGCGCCTCCTCGCCGCGCTCCGACGCCCTGAGGTAGCCGACCCGCATTGCCTCCGGGAAACAGAGAGGAGCTCGTGCCAACCTGGCGCGAGCTCCTCGGTACAGCGCCTGGTACGCGCTACTGCGGCGGTTGCTGGGGGATCCAGCCCGACGGGATCTGCGAGGGCAAGGTCGAGGGAATGGCCGATGGCAACCCCGAGGGGAGTCCGGCGGGCATGCCCGGCTGTCCAGGTTGCGCGGGAGGGGGCTGCGCGGGTTGACCGGGCTGCGCTGGGGGTGGCTGCGCCGGAGCGGGCTGCGCCGGCGGAGGCGTCTGAGCCTGAGGCTGAGCTGGTGGTGGCGCTTGTTGGCCTGGCGGTGGGGGGCTCGGGGGCGGCTGCTGGCCCGAGCCGGATTGCTCGATCACACAGCCTGCGAGCGTGCCCACCAAGAGAAACCCCAACACCATCCAAACTCGTGTGGTCATCTCGCCATCTTACGCGATCCTGGCGGACCCTCTACCCCCACGCCGTGGCTGCGAGGGCCGCAGACACCCCGCTAGCTCCCGCGAAAGTCCTCGAGAACGCGCTGGATCTCGCCGCGATCTCCGCGACCGAGCTGGCCCACCGTGACGAGACCGGAGTGGCTGGGCGCGAAGTTGACGCGCGCCGCAGCACGTACGGAACGCAACGAGACGTCGTTCAGCGCAGCCTGACGGGCGGCCAGTGGACGCTCCGGTAGCGCACCCTGGCACAGCAGGTCGAACCCCAGCAGCTCCGCCAGGTCCTCGGCGGACTCGAGGCTGGTCGCCAGCTGCCAGGTGTGGCGGCGCTTGGCGAGCTCCAGCTCTTCGGCGCTGGGACCCCGCTTCCTCAGCTCCTGCACCACCGCGATCAGCTCGCCCACCACCACTCGTAGCTTCTTGTGCTGGGTATCGGCGGCGAGATCCAGGAGGCCGGCGCTGCGATAAGCTTCGAACTGGGCAGAGACCTCGTAGCACAGGCCCAGCTCGTCACACAGCCGAGCGTAGAGGCGAGTCGACATGCCGTCGTCCAGCGTCCGCAGCAAGAGCTGCGTCGCGGGTTCGAGCCGGTGGGATGCGGGTACCCCGAGGAAACACAGACGGATGCTGGTCTGGCTCACCTCGTGGGGCACGTGCAGCCAGGGCTTCACACTCGGCTGGTCGAGGCGTGGCGGGCGCAACGCCTCACCGCCTGGGAGCGCTCGAAACGCCCGCTCCAGGGCGTCCAGCGCACGTCCGGGGGGCAGCGCGCTGACGATGCCCGCGACGGCGTTCTTCGCTCGATAGTGCAGTGCGTGGTGAGCGTGCAGGCGCGCGGAGTCGAAGCGCTCCAGGTTGGCGAGGCGCCCCGTGATCGAGCGCCCGAGGGCGTGGTCGCCGAACACCAGCTGGCGAACCAGGTTGTCCGGCTCGACTTGGCGGTCACGCGCGTCCAGCTCCTCCAGCAGCTCTTCACGCACGATGCCGCGCTCGATCTCGATGCTCTCTGGATCCCCGGCGCCGAGCCTGGGCTGCTGGAACACCTCGGCGAAGATCGGGACCAGTTCGAGCAGGCTCTCGTTTGGAGCCGAGAGGCTCAGCACGCCGTGATCGGCGTAGGTCATCGCGTCGAGGTAGCCGCCTCGACCCTCGATGGCGCCGACCAGCGCCTGGGCGCTGGGGTGGGTGGCCGTTCCTCGATACAGCATGTGTTCGAGGAAGTGCGATAGGCCATGCGTGAACCGCGACTCGAACTGCGGTCCGACGTTGAGCTGCGCACTCACCACCGCCCGCTGCACGTGCGGCAGTCGGGCCGCGAACAAGCGCAGACCGTTGGCGAGGGTTCGCGTCTGAACCTTGAGGGAGGCGAGGCCGTGGTCCGCCGAGCGAGTCAGCGAGGCCATGAAGCGCTCAGCCTTCGTCCTTTCCGTCCTTCTTGTCGGAGGCGACCAGCTCCTTGTTGGTGTCGATCAGGCCCTCGGCGTTCTTCTTCAGGCGCTCGATGTAGATGCGCAGCGCCTCCTGTTCCTTCGTCTGCCGCATCCGCTCGCTGTACTCGAAGCGCTCCTTCTCCAGGTCTGCCTTGGTGGGGAGCGTCTTCTCCTTCAGCTGCAACACGGCGAAGCCGCCGACCAGCTTGATCAGGTTGGGGTGCACCGCGTCCGCCTTGTCCAGCTTGAACGCCAGGTCGGGGACGTCTTCCGTGGCGTCGCGGAGAGGGCGGCTACCCTGGGCAAAGGCGGCGGTGATGTGGAGCTTCGGGCGGTTGGGGTCGGTGAGAGCCTTGGACTCCTCGCCTTCCTTCAGCTTCTTGTCGCCGAGGGCGTATTCCTTCGCCAGACGGTCTGCGGCCTCGCCCACGCCCTCGCCACCCTTGACTGCCTCGAGGAGCTTGTCGGCGATCTCCTTGGTCAGCTTCTCGGTCGCGTCGACGGCCATCAGCGCGCGTCCCAGCTCGCGCTTGCCGACCTTGGTCACATCGGCTTCCGCGAGGCGACGCTCCAGCTTGAGCACCACGAAGCCCTTCGGGGTCTCCAGGACGGGTGAGACGTCGCCAGGCTTCATGTCAGCCACCGCGGCCAGCAGCACCTGCGAGCCGGGGCCATAGCGCTCGGAGAGGCAGCCCAGCATGCCGCCCACCGGGGCCGAAGCGCCCTGCGAGTCCTCGCGCGCGACGGCAGCGAAGCTCGCGCCAGGCTTCTTCAGCTGCTCGAGCCAGGCGTCGAGCTGAGTGCGCGCGGTGACCTTCTCGTCATCGCTCGCGCCCTCGGGGAAGGTGCTCACGATCTCTCGCACCACGGGGCACTTGGCGACCCACTCGGTCTTCGCCTGCTCCCACTTCTCGTCCACCTGGGTCTGGTTGTCCTTCAGCCAGGCGTCCAGGGCCTTGTCTGACGTGTCGACGACGAAGCGCGCCACCCAGGCCTTCTGCACGCTCGCGGTGCGCGCCGTGGCCCGCGCCTTCTCTCGCTGATACTCGAACCAGAGCTCTTCGGGGCTGATGCGCACCCGAGACTTGACCAGATCGCGTACGCGGTTCGCGCGGAGCTCGTCGAGCTGCATCTCGCGAAACTGACCCGCGCTGCGGCCAGCGACGTTGCGGATGATTCGCTCGTACTCCTTGATGTCGAACTCGCCGGTCTTTCGATTCTTTACCGGGAGGTAACGCACCATGTCCTCGCCGATGCCGATGTAGCGCGCGAGATACCCGTGCTGCTCCACTGGAACGGAGACATGGATGCGGCCATTCATCAGCTCCTGGTTCAAAGCGTCTTCGCTCACACGGATGCCCAGGCGATCGGCCTCGGTCAGGAGCAGCTCACGCTCGACCAACCCATCCAGCGCCGCCTGGGGCAGGCCGAGGTCCTTCGCCTTCTTGTTGGTCAGGCCCTGGGCGGCGGTGATCAGGCCGTAGGCGGCCTGGTAGTCTTTGATCGGGACGCTCTTTCCGCGCACCTTCACCGCGTACTCCACGGAGAGGCTGCCACCACCGCTCCCGCTCATCGCGGGAACCATGAAGACGACGATGATGGCGACGACGATCCCTCCCATGAGCCACTGGGAGACGCCGCCTGAGCGAAGCATTCTGAGCATGAGTCGTTCTTGGAAGTCGCGCAGCTCGCGCGGATCAGGGGACCGCGGGATGTGTCGAGCCAGCGCGGAACGATTCTCCCGGGGCGCCGCGCATACCACGCAGAGCTGAGGGGGTCACGCGCTCGACGGCTCGGTTGGCTCCAGGCGCCGCGAGCACTGCTTCGAGCCGTTGAGCTGCTAACGGCTCGCACCGCGACCTGTAACCAGGTGTGACGGTGGGATCCGGGGGGGTGTGTTCCAGCGCCCACGGGTTCGGGGGTGAGGTGCGCTGCTTCCCCACCCGTGCTTCTCCGCGGGAACTCCGGCGTTTTCGCTCGGGTCAGCCCGCGCCTCCCAGCTCCACTCTGCTCGCTTACCGCTGCGATCTTCGCAGCTTCGCCACACTACGGGCGGGGCAGCCGGGTCACCCAGTGACCACCTCTCCCCCCCAACCCAGGATCCACGGCACGAAAAAGATGACGAGGTAGTCCGCTATTTGTGCGAGAGGGCACACCCCTTGCAGCGCAGGTGTTGCCGCGAGGTTTCCTATGGCGCAGTTCAAGTCTCCACTTCCCACCGCTTCCCTGCCGCAGGGGGCTCACTCCCACGTCAGCCGGGACTCTCACGTTCGGCTACGAGCGGTACGCGACCCCCGAGACGTCGTGATCAGCGAACTCCCGGAAGTATCCCGTCCGCCCCGCGCCGAGCTACACCGAATCGCCAGCTGGATAGGCGACGCGCTCAAGACGAGTGCTGACGGTGACGCGGGTCATTCTGCTATGGTTCGAGGTGACGTGAGCGACTCCAAGCCGACCGACGCCGACTCTGGAAAGCACAACACCCGACGTTCTTCCGGGGGCGCGCGACGCGAGGCCTCCGAGCGCGTGTTGCTGCGCCGAGGCGGCGAGGAGATCACTGGCTGGACACTGAACGTCAGTCGCGGTGGCGTACGCATCATCGTCGAGGACCCGCTGAGCGAAGGCGACGAGCTGGACGTGCAGGTGGGGGATGATAGCGAACCCGTACACCCCGCGCGGGTCGTTTGGATCAAAGAGCAGGCCGACGGGCAGATCGTCGGCGTGCAGTTCCTCGACGTCGAAGGCTCGATCCCGCCAAGCCAGCCGCCCCCACCCATCGAGTGATGGTTGGAGCCCCGATTGGGATCCACGAAGGCCCGCGAAGCAGCTAAGCCTGCCTGGTGAACAAGCACCGCCGTGACACTGGCTGGCCCTCTGCCCCAGAGCTGCTCGGCCCCGAGGGCCCGTTCGCGGCCGCTCTGGGGTCGTACGAGGTGCGCGCTGGGCAGCTGGAGATGGCTGCTGCGGTGGAGCGCTGCCTGGCCGAGGACGGCGTCCTGCTGTGCGAAGCCGGCACCGGGACGGGCAAGACGCTGGCCTACCTCGTGCCCGCGCTTGCGAGCGGGCGCAAGGTCATCGTGTCGACGGCGACGAGAGCGCTGCAGGATCAGATCGCCTACAAGGACGTGCCCCTGGTGGCCCGTGCGCTGGGCATCCAGCCGCGCGTTTCCGTGATGAAAGGCCTGGCGAATTACGTGTGCATGCGCCGGCTCGACGAGTTCAAGGGCTCTGCCGAGGGCCTGCGGCCGGGCTATGCGCTGGCGCTCAACAGCCTGCAGCGCTGGCTCCCGGATACGGAGACGGGAGATGTGTCCGAGCTGGTTGCGCTCCAGGAGGGCGATCCCATCTGGCGAGAGATCACCTCTTCCAGTGACACTCGCATCGGCGCGGGCTGTGAGCACTACGAGGAGTGCTTCGTCACTCGCATGAAGCGTGAAGCCGAGTCGGCTCGTGTGGTGATCGTGAACCATCACCTGTTCTTCGCCGACCTGGCGCTGAGGGGGCCGCACCCGGGTCGTGTGTTGCCCGACTACGACGCCGTGATTTTCGACGAGGCGCATCAGATCGAAGACATCGCGACCAACTTCTTCGGGGTGAGCGTCTCTCGGGGCCGAGTCGACTCGCTGCTGCGGGATGCGCAGCGCCTGCTGGTGGCGGAGGGCGGCGATCTACCGTTGCTCGCACGCGGCGGTGACGTGGAGCGAGCACGCAGGCTCACGGACAGGGTCAGCGCCGGCAGCGACAACTTCTTTGGTGAGCTGGTGAAGCGTTTCCGTGGAGAAGAGGGGCGCACGACCGTCGACCCCGATGTCTGGCGCGGGGAGCTGGAGCAGCGCTGGCACGACCTCGACGCTTCGCTGGAGGCGTTCAGCGGCTTCGCCGAGGAGACCGCGGACCAGGCACCGGAAGCGGGTGCGGGCAACTGGGGCCGTATCGCGGATGCCTGTGAGGTGCTGTCTCGAAAGAGCCGGGGCTTGCGTGACGACCTGGCGTCGGTGATCGAAGGCGGCCCCGGGCGCGTCACCTGGGTCGACGTCAGCGCCAAGTCTCCGCGCCTGTCCGCCGCGCCCGTGGACGTCGCTCCGGTGCTCAAGCAGCGCATCTTCGAGTCGATCCCTGCGGTCATCATGACCAGCGCCACTCTGGCCAGCGTCGGCAGCTCGAAGCAGGGCGGCGCGAACGCCCCACGGAACCTCGGCCTCCCGGAGCTGGCTTACCTGCGGTCACGAGTCGGTCTGAGCGACGACACGATCCAGGTCGACGAGCTGATCGTGCCGTCCCCCTTCGATTTCGAGCGCATGGCGTTGCTCTACACCCCCAACGATCTGCCGGATCCGCGAGATCCGCGCTTCCTTCATCAGGTCGTCGAGCGTGTGCACGCGCTGTGTGAGCTGACCGATGGCGGCGCGTTCGTGCTGACCACGTCGCTGCGCTCGATGCGATCGATACACCGCGGCCTGGTCAGCCGCTTCGGCGCTGGTCGAGTGATGCTCCAGGGCGAGGCGCCCAAGGCGAGCCTGCTCAGTCGCTTCAAGGCGGCAAGGAACCAGGTCCTGGTGGCCACGCTCAGCTTCTGGGAAGGGGTGGATGTGCCCGGAGAGGCGCTGCGGCTGGTGGTGCTCGAGAAGATCCCCTTCGCCGTGCCGAGTGATCCCATCGTGCGCGCACGCAGCAACGCGCTGGAAGCCGAGGGCCGCAACAGCTTCATGGAGCTGCACGTGCCCGGCGCCGCCATCACCCTGAAGCAAGGCTTCGGGCGGCTGATCCGCACGCGAACCGATCGCGGCATAGTCGCCCTGCTCGACGACCGGGTGACGAAGAAGGGCTACGGGAGCAAGCTGCTGTCCGCGCTTCCCCCGGCGCGGCGGACCACCGAACTGGAGGACGTGAGGAGTTTCTGGGCTGGCACCACACGGGCTCCCGACGACTGATGGAGCGCGCTTGCTCCGCGACCTTCACGGGGTAATCGTGCGGCATGCTCAAGCCATTCAACGAGGCGCTGAAGGAGCTGGGAGTCGACAAGGAGCTCGCCATTCTCTCGGTGCCAAGCGGCTATCCGAGCCCCAAGATGATCAACCTGGTGTTGCGTCGAGTGGGTGGCTTGACGTTTCAGTTCGAGGCCAGCGCGTCGCGTCCGGAGATCATCCAGGCGACCCGGGAGCTGCTCGAGGCGCGGGGCGTGAAGAAGCTCGACGCGCTGCTGGTCACCCATTGCCACGGGGATCACGCGGGGAGCGCCGGGGTGATCGCTGGCTACGGTCGGGCCGAAGACGAACGAGCCCCGATCTACCTCCACTCCGCGGCTTTTCGTAGCCTCACTCACCCCACGCCGAGCTTCCTCCACGAGACCTACGAGATATTCCTCTCGCGCTGTCACTGGGGCCTCCGGGAGTACAACACGCTGAGCGATCAAGAGATGATCGAGAACGCGTTGCGCAAGCGCTTCCGCGGCTATTTCACGCGTACGCCGAAGCGTGCCTTGCGCTTCGTCGACCACGGTGAGGTGCCCGACGGAATCCTCGCGGTACCGACTCCAGGCCACTCTCAGGACTGCGTGCTCTACTTCGACTCCGCGCTCGGAGTCGCGGTGCCCGGGGATACGATCATCTGCACCGGACGTCCGGAGTCACCCGAGAGCTGGGACTTCGTGATCCCGATCTTCACCGTCGGCGGGCAGAGCTACAGCATGGCGTATGAACGCTACCTGCGAACGATCCGCCACCTCCGCGTGTTCTTCACGCGACACCGGGTGCGCGCGGTCCTGCCCCCGCACGGACGCTTCGCGGTGACGGAGCCCCTCGCCTGGGTGGACTTCGCCGAGCGTTACTTCGAGGGCATCTACCGCGCGTTTCTCGAAGATTTCCTCGGGGATACGTCTCGAGGCAACCGCGAGCAGCCGTTCCGCGCCTGCGACTTGAACCCGTACATTCCGAGCGCAGGCGCGCATCCCGTCTCCACGCCCAGCCACGTGTTCGGCATGCTGTGCACGCTGGCAGACGAGGGCTACCTCGAGCTGGAAGAGGACATCCACACCCGGCAGATCCACTTCCGACTGCTCGAGATGCCGCCGCAGAGCTACGTCCGCGATCTGTTGCGTACCGACCCTGGTCCGGTGCCGCTGTTTCACGCGGGCATGACCGCGACCTGAGGTCCGGACGGCGCGCGGCGTGCCCTGCGCTCGTCCAGATCGCGCGTTGGCACGGAATTCGAACGTGGGTGAGCGTCGCTCGTGCGCGGAGTGTGCATAAATTCGCGATCCACGCGCGGTGGAGCAGGACCACCTGGCAGCTCGAGGCCGACGTTGACAATCCGACGCGGAAAAGCCCGCGGAGGAGCGGCCTGCCGTGCGTGGATCCCCGTGTCGCGATCACTCCTCGCGGAAGCCAGTCGCTGCGGTCTCCTTCGCCACCTCTCGCCCGCTCGGCGTTAGTCGCTTAACGCTGCTCGTCTCTGAGCCGAGGCGCTGTGAAAACGCAGTCAGCGCTGCCATAAGCAAGCGATGCGATTTCGTAGCCTGACGCTGTTCGGCGCCCTGGTCGTGTTCGCCGCCGCTCGGCCCGCCCACGCGGCGCCCAAGCTCTCCAGCAAGCTATCGATGCGCGTGCTGCGTTCGGTGGAGCTGCGTCTGTCTCCGATCAGTCTGGGCCCGATCCGTCCCAGCCTGGAGGCGCCTCAGCTGCTGGTGGAGCTCACCGCGGTTCCGAGTTCCCGTGCGGAACTGATGCGCGCGGTGGCTCGGCTCGAGGAGCAGGGGGTGAGGGTGGAGCGAGCCCAGGGCGAACCGGTCAGCTATCGGCAGTTCGTGGTGGTCACGGGCGACGTCACCTCGCTGGCCAGGGCGGCAGCCATCGGCGACGTCGCGCGGATTCTGCCGGCTCTGCCGCCGGGGCTGCCCAGCCTCGACCGATCGGCGGCGTTGCTGGGTCTGGCCGGCGCGCGGGGTGCGCGGCCAAGCGTGGGGGAGCTCACAGGTGAGGGTATGGTCCTGGCAGATGTCGACACGCTGGCTGACGTCTTCCATCCGGATTTTTTCCGTGGGGATGCAGGCTGGTTCGACTGGATCGACGTCGATGACGACGGCATCTTCCAGGTTGGCGTCGACGCGGTCGATCTGAACCGCGACGGGGAGGCGCAGCCGACGGAGATCGCCAGGCTGCTGCGGGCCGCTCCGGTCAACATCTCGTCCGGCGACGAGGCCGCGGGTGTACACGTCGAGGGCTTCGACCCCAGCGTGGACTGGGTATATCTCGACGAGAACGCTGACGGGGAGCGCAACCACGGGAGCGCCGCGGGCTTCGCCGAGGACGTTCCAGCGTTCGGCGAGCCGCTGTTCGTGGCGGACGATGTCAACGGCGACGGAGTGCTCAGTCCAGCGGAGCGGCTGGTGAGGCTCGGCAGCAGCAAGTTCCGCAAGGTCTACGCCAAGGTGAACTACCAGACGCTGAAGCACGACCATGTCTACGAGCGCGGCGTGGACATGAGCCAGGTTCCGCTCGACATCACTCACGGCTTGTACGGCTACGCGGACGCGCTTCATGGCACGGGGGTGCTCTCCATCGCTGCTGGTGGCGTGGCGTTGCCAAGTCGGCGCTGGGTCGGGATGGCGCCTGACGCAGAGCTGGTGCTGGCGTTCGGGATCTCGAACTCCGTGACCGCTCCGGTGGTATGGGCGCTGTCCGAAGAGCCGGACGTCTTGCTCCACGAGGCGTCCGTCTGGACGAGCATGGAGATGGACGGCAGCGACCCCTGGTCGACGTTGATCGACACGTCGAGCGCAAACGGCGTGATCAACGTCTGTCCCACCGGCAACATCGGCGGTGCGCGCAAGCACGCGGTGATTCAGCTCGAGCCCGCGGCGACCGGCGAGATGAAGTTCAACCTGCCAGCGGGTACGGAGAGCGTCGAGCTGACCATGCATGCCCGCGGGGGCACCGACGTCACTCTCGGTCTCCGGGAGCCAGGGGGGAGCGTCCACCCGCTGAGCAGCACGGTCGATCTGGATGCGGGGGGGAAGCTGTATTCGTACGGAAACGATATGAGCGACGGCGGTACCCACGTCTTCTACAACTACCTGGTGGGTGCAGGGGGCGGGGACTACATCGTGGAGGTGCAAGGCGATCCGGCGCTTCAGACCACGCTCCACGGCTACCTCGCGGACGAGGCGGGGTTCTCGCTGCACACCGCCTGGGACCCCGTGATCGCGACTGACGCCAGCACCGCGGCCGTGCCCTCGGTGGCCAGCAGCTGCGTGGGCGTTGGAGCGGTTCCGAGTCACCTCTCGGGCGAGGGAGACTGGGCTGGGACCGGCGGCGAGGCCCGGGGGGAGATTCGTGACTACTCGGGCCGCGGTCCCCGCATCGACGGCGCGCAGGTGCTCGACGTCGCGGCGCCGGACAACCCTTGGGTCGCCGCGCCGGAGGGCGACATCTTCCCACAGTATCCCGGTTACTCGGTGATCCCTCACGGCGGTGCGATGATCTTCGGCGGCACGAGCGGCGCGGGCCCGCACGCCGCAGGGATCGCGGTGCTGCTGGCGCAGGCTGGTCAAACCGGAGCGGCCGCGATCGAAGCGCTGCGCGGTGGCGCCGAGGTCGACGCGCTCACTGGCAGCGTGCCGAACCCCGACTACGGCTACGGTCGGCTGAGCGCGTCGGGCGTCTTCGGGGTGCCCCGGGACGCCGCGCCGCCAAAGCTCGAGCTGAGGGCGGAGCCGGAGAGCGCAGCACCAGGCGAGACCGTGCACGTGGTCCCGGTGGCGAACGGCGCCGGAGTGACGCTGCGCTGGGATGATGGCTACGACGGCAGCTGGGACACGGAGCTCGGAGGGATCGCGGCGCGGGACTTCGTGCAAGGGCAGGACCCGCTGCGCCTGAAGGTGCAAGCGTGGAGCGGTGAAGGACGCATCGCCGAGGCGGCGCTGCTGGTGCCACTGGTTCCCATGCCAGGGGTGGGTGGCGCGAGTGGTGCAGGAGGCGCTGGCGGAGACGGCTCGGGCGCAAGCAGCAACGCCAACCCGAGCAGTGATGACGGCGGTGGTTGCGGTTGTGCGACGCCTGGCGACACCCAGAGGTCGGGAGTTGCTTGGGCGGCCGTGGCCGGCCTGATCTACCTGGTGCGACGTCGGCGGAAGAGCCAGAGCGCCAGCGCGAAGTAGCCGAAGCCGCTCAGGCTACCGCGGTCGCTGGACGTTGCCGTGCGGCAACCGCAGCCTTCGCCTCCCTCGGTGCGCGTCACGGGCCGCGCGCCCTGGCTGCCCGAGCCTCCGACGCTGCCTGCCGCGCCGCCCGCGCTCGGAGCCCCGCCGGCGCCGCCCGCGCAGTCAGCGCCGCAGCCTCCGCTGCCTCCGCTGCCTCCGCTGCCCGCCGCGGCGTCCTTCAAGGTGACGCGGACGGCGTCGGCTACCAGTCGCTGGGCGCCATCCAGGGGCTCTCCGGTATTGTCGTCGACCTGCAGCGTACCCTCACCCCCGAAATCGAACTCGCCGAGGGACTGCCAGCCGTCGGCGGCGGTCTGGTCGAGGAGCACGCTCTCGAAGCTCCCACCGTGCGCGATCGTGTAGCGCGCTTCGAGCGAGTCTGCGTAGCCACCAGCGGTGTAGACCTCCAGCTGGTAGCGTCCAGGTGCGTCGAAGTGGAAGTACCACTTGGCGAAGTTGGCAGGCTCGAGGTCGTCGGTCGTGTTGGTCCACAGCAGGTGGTCATCGAGCCCCGCGGTCTCGTTGCGCCAGAAGTCGGGTGGTCCCCCAGCGCCGAAGCACCAGCCCTGCTCGTCGAGGATCGTCGGTTCGTTCCCAATCGACTCGCAGGCGGGCTCGCGCCCGTACCAGAAGTCGACACCCATTTCCTCGAGGAGACCACGCCCGCCCTTGGAATAGTTGGCGTAGCGCTGATCGTAGACGCTGCAGCTCCCGGGTACGCAGCCGTTGTAGTAGCGAGTGACGGTCTGCACCCAGGGGTGCCAGAGCTCGTTCCACGGGCGCACCCGGTTCATCACGTCTATGGCATCCTGATCCGTATCCGCCTGGAAATATACGGAGCGCTTGACCATGTTGATCACGAAGTCGACGGCGGCGTCGGTGTTGCCCGCGACGGTGAGGATGCGATCGCCCTCGCGGGCGAGCGTCTGGTCGTAGGTGCCGGCGTCGAACTGAAACATGCCCAGGCCGCCCTGCTTGAGTGAGCAGGGGCCGTCTCCAGCACCAGCGACGACCGGCCCTCCGTCACAGTCGGGGCTGTTCGGTCCCTCGCAGGCCCACGTCAGCTCGGAGTGGCAGTGGGACATGCCGGTCTCGGTGTCCGCGATGCCCGCGAGCAGCAGCCCGTTGTACAGACCTCGCGCTTCCGCTGCCGCACGGATTTGGGCCGCACGGTCCTTGCGCGCCTCGGGGCTCAGCGCCTGTCGCAGCTGATCGAGGTCGCCTCCTGGGGTGGGGCCCGAGCCGCAACCGCCCGCCAGCGCCGGACCGAGCAGCAGCGCGGCACCGAGTAACCGACTCGGACCACCGCGCTTCGATCGGAGTGGGGGAGTGAGAACTGGCGGGCGCTCGCGCTCCCGCCGCTGCCGACTACTGGTGTCCTCGGAACCCATCGAGGCGCTGCCTTTCCCGTATGACGCGCAGGCAGCGCAGCCGCCTACTTCTTGCCTTTGCCCTTGGCTGGTTTAGCAGCTTTCTTGCCGGAAGCCTTCTTGGACGGCTTGCCCGCCTGCTTCGAGGCTTTCTTCACGGATTTTGCCGCCTGGTCGGCGACCTTCTTCGTCGCCTTGGCTGGCTTCTTTGCCGCCTTCTTCGCGGGCTTGGCCGCCTTTTTGGCCGCCTTCTTCGCGGGCTTGTTGGGCTTGGCCGCCTTCTTCGCGGGCTTGCTGGGCTTGGCCGCCTTTGCCGCCTTCTTTGCGGTCTTGGTGGCCTTCTTTGCGACCTTCTTTGCGGTCTTGGTGGCCTTCTTCGCGACCTTCTTTGCGGTCTTGGTGGCCTTCTTCGCGACCTTCTTTGCGGTCTTGGTGGCCTTCTTCGCCGCCTTGGCCGCCTTCGACTTGCTGGGCTTCGCTGCCTTCTTTGGCGCTTCGACGGCCGGTGGGTTGCCAGCGGCGGGGATCTCCTCCGCCTCGTCGAACAGCTTGCCCTGGTTGGGGCTCGTCTTCTTCGCGCGCTTCTTGCTCGGCTTCTTCGGCTCCGCTGCCGCCTCCGGTTCCGCGGGGGAATCCGAGCGAGAGTTCAGCGTCTCGTCGATGCGCGCCTGCAGGTCATCGAACTCGAAGGGCTTGTCGAGATACGCGTCAGCACCGTAGAGCGGCGACGTCATCTCGTTCAGGTTCTCGCCGATGCCCGTGAGCATGATCACGCCGGTGTGGTGAAGGCTCACTGCCTCTTTGATCTTTCGACACACCTCCCACCCGCTCATCCCAGGCATCATCACGTCGAGGATCACCAAGTCGGGGAGTCGTTCGTGGGCGAGCTCCCAGGCTTGCGCGCCATCGGATGCTTCGATGACCTGGAAGCCCTGGCTTCGCAAGTAGCCACCGACCATCGCCACCATGCCGGGCTCGTCGTCCGCGACCAGGACCAACTTGTCTGAGTAATCCGTCATCTGTTCCGCCTTTGTTCCGCGACCTGTGTGGTCGCGTATTCGAGACTACGGGTGATGAGCGGTCAACCCCACAAGTGGACCGCGAGCTGCGCGAGCCGCTGGTGGCAGGATGGCGAGGCGTGAGCGCGCGCTCGGCCGAAGCGGCGGAGCCACGCAGCGCTTCGGGGTGACTGCGGGCAAGTGTACGAGCGCTCAGCTCGCGCCGTGTGTCCCGGCTGCGCGGCGTGTCCTGGCTGCGCGGCGGCGACGGCGCCACCACGCCAGGCCGAGGCCGAGGCCGAGCCAGCCTGCGGCACCCTGGGACGAACTGTTCCGTGCGGTTCGGCAGCTGCAGCCGCCGCCGCCGGGGCTCACACCGAGCTGCTTCGGGTCGCCGGCCTGGCTACCCACGATGCTCAGCCGATCGCTGATGGAGTCGTCGTCGGCCGAGGCGCCGCAGCCCTGGTCGGAGCTGATCTGGGCCGAAACGTTGGCTTCGGTCGCGTCGTCCAGGACGCGCAGCGTCAAGTCGATGGTGACGCTCTCGCCGGGTGCGAGCTCTCCAAGATCGCAGGTTCGCGCCGCAGCGTTGCAGGTGCCTGCAGAGGGCCGAGCATCCAGCAGGCTGAGCCCGTCCACTGCGAGCTTCAGGTTGGCCCGCCGCGATGTCGTCGCAGCGCCAGCGGAGACGTGCGCCACGGTGAGCTGGCTCTGCACGGTTTCGCCTGCCGCGGCCTGCGCCGGGGTGCTGCTGGTGAGCGCGAGGTTGCTCTCGTCGGTGCCCGGCGGTGGGATGTCCAGCACCTGGGCGCGTTTGCCCTCCACGTTGTCGAAGTGGATCAGCAGAGCCTGGGCGGTCTGGTCGCGGTCCACGTTGGCGCGGATCGGGCCGTCGCCCATGAACAGCGGTCGGCCATCGAGACCGTAGGGGCCGGCGTCGATCGCGGGGCGGTTCGCGTCGAAGGTCGCCCAGCCCAGGGTGTCGCCCTGGTTGATGAGGCCGGCGGTGACCGAAGTGACCTGGTACTGGAACTTCGCCTCCTCCGCCGTGAGTCCGAGGTCGCTCAGGAACACGGGGAACACCATCACGCCGTTCAGGTAGGCGTTGGTGTTGATCACGTCCGCGGGCACGATGTTCAGGAAGCGGCCCTGGCCTTGTTGCCCAGACCTGGACCTGGGATAGGCGACCAGAACGTCGTTGAACGCGAGTGCGGTGAGCTCGTAGTCGTAGCTCTTGTCGAAGTTGGTATCGATACGAACGACGTACTTGCCCGGGGAACCCGCGGAGAACGTCTCGTAGCTATTGGGCGCCGGGGTGGTCCAGGTGCCGCGGATCGCGAGGGCTATGAACGCCGAGGCTTCGTCGAAGGGGCGGGACTGGAGGTCCGTCGCAGCGCCGATCGCGACCAAATCGTCGGTGTCGCTCAGATTCGTCTCGGGTGCCTCGCTGGCCCCCAGCTGGAACACGCCGGTCACCGGGTTCTTCGCGGCGCTCTCTCCGCTGGGATTCAAGACCAGGCTGCCGCCTTCACCACACGCAGCAGGGCTGAACTCGCGCTCCCCCGCAGGGCGAACGGCCCCGTTGAACGGAACGTGAAGGTCGGGTTGACCAGTGGTCTTGGAGGTCAGCGTCACCTGCCCACCCGTCTCGACCAAGAAGTGACGGCCGTACTCCGCATCGGCGCTGAGCCGTACCGTCGTGGGTGTCGTGGGGTCAGGGACCAGCTCCGTCAGCTGAGCCGGGTCGAACGTGAGCGCGACCTCCAAGTCGAGGCTCTCGCCCGCGGGGATGCTCACGCTGGACTGGCCACTGCTGACGCTCACCCCATCGACCGGGTACTCGAGCTCCGTGGTCACGTCGAAGTCGACGCCCGTCGAGCCCTTGTTGGTGATGCGGATGGTGCGCGCGCTGGTGGTCGTGGTGCTGGTGATCAGCGAACCGAAGGCGATGCCCGAGCCCGCCGAAGGCTCCGCGGCGGCGACGACCTGAGTGTCCGCCGCCACGTCGACCTCGATGCGTCCCCCGCCGACGTGGCTGACCGCGGCCTCCAGACCGTTGACGAAGGTGGGAACGGCGGTGTTGATCAGCGCCGATTTCACTTCCGTCGGGATCCAATCGGGATGTGCCTGGCGTACCAGCGCGGCGGCGCCAGCCGCCATGGGTGAAGCCATCGAGGTACCCGAGTTCACCACTCCCTTGTATCCGCTACCAACGCCCGCGCTGCGGATGTCCCCGCCCGGCGCCGCGACCTCGGGCTTGAAGCCACCGGTCGTCGACTCCGGTCCCCGGGAACTGAAGGGCGAGAGCTGAGACTTGCCCTCGACGGCCAGGAGCTCGGCCTGGACCTGAGCGGCGCCCTTGAGCAACGCGCCGTCGGAGTTGCCGATCATCACCGCGGGGATGCCCACCGCGTTGTCGCCTCCCATGGGGAAGGGCGCCTCTCCAGGACTGTTCTGCACCACCACCGCCGCGACGGCACCCGCCGCGGCGGCGCGAGTCAGCTTCTCTTCGAAGGTGCACGTTCCGCGATCGATGAGCGCGATGTTGCCGGAAACGGCGGCGGCGTTGCTGTAGTCGCTGCAGCCGTTGGCGGGCTGGGTGCGCACCAGCTTCCCGCTGATGGGCGTATCCGTGGGGATCGGAGCGGAGATGCCACCAGACACCGCCGCGTAGCTGCCGGCGACGCTCGAGGGAGCGGTCACCGTGAGCTCTGGCAAGGCCGACTCGCTGGTGGCGGCTACGCTCAGCGCTTCGTCGACTCCAGCCGGTTGGCCTGCGATGAAGTAGGAGCTGCCCGCGTTGCCCGCGGCGGCGACGAACACCGTGCCACCACGCACCAGGTTCTGGATCAGGCTGGCGTTGCTGCCACCGAGACCGAAGTCGCTGCCCAGGGACGCGTTGAGGACGTCCAGGCGGTCGCTTGGGTCGTCGTCTCCGTTCGGGTCGATGGCGTAGTCGTAGGCGCTCGCCGTGAGCGTGGTTCCGCCGTCACAGCCGAAGATGCGGATGGCGTGCAGGGAGGCCTTGGGCGCGACGCCAGGGTAGACCTCGAAGGCGTTGGGATCGAGGCTCGTGTCGTAGGGACCCGTGTACGGACTGCCATCCTTGAGCACGCCGTTGCCCGCGGCGATGCCAGCCACGTGGGTACCATGGCCACCGGAGATGCGACCGCCGACTTGGCGCGCGCAGTCCAGCGGGTCGGCGTCTGGCTTCGGCGCGACGTTGCCGTCGTAGGCATCACCGGCGAAGTCGGTGCCGCCCACGACTCTTGCCGTGGGGAAACTATTGGGCTCCACGATCGCCGAGTCGTTCGCGTTGTAGGCCGCCGTGGTGCCGGGACCGCCGAAGTCGGCGTGGGTGTAGTCGATTCCGGAGTCCATGACACCGATCACGATCCCTTCGCCATCCAGCGGCGAGACGCGCTCCCAGATCTTGGGCGCCCCGACTGCAGGCACCGCCGAGGCGAGGTTTCTGCCATAGTAGGGCACGGGCGCCAAGCCACGCACTCCGGGTACTCGCTTCAGGGACGCGACCTGACTGGCAGGTACCAGCACCTGAATCAGGTTGCCCACCTTCTCGATGCGCGCCACCACCGTAGCGCCTCTGGCGTCGAGCCCCGGTACGACTCGGTCCTGCTCTGCGCGGACCCTTGCAACCTGCCTGATGAAGCTCGCTTTGTAGCGTCGCGCCTTGGTGTCCTCGGACCTCAGGTCGATGCCTCGAGGAAGCAATGCAGCGGGAGCCGTCGTCTCGAGTTCGACGTACACCTGGACCATGCGGTTGGGGTCCGGGTCGGAGAAGCCCGGAAGGAACACGCTGTGGCCCTGGTCGCTCGCGGGAGCTGGCAAGAGCGGCTCCAGGGCCGCGCCGTGGCTCGCCGTCTCCTGCCCCGGTCCCCCGGCGCTACAGCCGTTCGCGGTCGCCGCGGCGAGGGCGGCGACGCCGCCAATCAACAGCCAGCGCGGGGCGACCGCTCGGTTCTCTGCTCTCAGGGTTCGACGCATGGGTTCTCTTCTACGCTGCTGGACGTTGAGTGCTGCGGGGTCGTCATCCATCCTCGAAGCGGGTGGACGATGGCGCCGAGCCAAGTGCGGCGCTGGTTTCCCATCGTCGCGGGCTCCGCACAAAGGCTTTTTCGACCTGGATCGGCTGGCGCGGGATGCCTGAGACACGTTGAGGCACCAGTCACGCTGCACAATCGTGGCAGCACTCGAATCGCGGGCTCCGGAGCCGACGTTCGAACATGGGAACGCGCAGCTTCGCGGTGAGGCCCCACAGCCCTCACGGTCCTGCGCCGAGCATGCTCGGTCGGGGGAGAGGCGCGCCGCTCGGTCACCTGGGTTTTCCACAAGGGAAAATGTGCCCGCCGAGCAGCGACCTGGCGCGCGGTGGTCCCTCACCCCCAAACCCGGGGACGGGCTCGTCGTCGCACACCCGCTCACTTGCGCAGTAGCCGGGGCGCGCTGGCTCGCATTTCTGGCGCGTAGGCTGCGCCCTGCCTGCGGCGTCCAATCAGCTCCAATCGTCCGCCGCGCCCCGAGCTGGGTCAAACGCCCCCAGCCTAGCGAAATATCAAATGAAAATGCTCCAGGGCGGGTCTGCTGCTAGAGTCCCGATGACGCTTGCCCGGTGGGGCAGGGGGGATCGCCAGCTGGCGGGCCGAGCGCCATGAGCGAAAGCTACCGGAACTTTCGAGCGTTAGGACCGTCACTGCATAGACCCTGCGTGCGTCGCGCCAACCGCAATCAACCCGAAGGTCGACCTTGTCTCGAGAAGCTGAACTGAAGCGCCTGGCTAGAGCCGCCAACCGGACCGGCTTCCGCATCCGCTTCGATCACGCGTTGCATCGCACCCTGCTCCTGTTGCCTCCGGTCTTGCTGTATGCGCTGGGCGCCCTGATCTGGATCAAGGTCTGGGAGCCAGGCGGGGCGCGGGTCTTTCAGGTCATGCTCGGTGGGCTGGTGCCGTTGACGGTGTGGATTGGTGGCACGATCCACGCGTGGCTGCAGCCACGGCCCGCCTACGCGGGGGCGCTCCGACTGGACCAACACCATGGGCTGCACGATCGGGTGTCCAGCGCGCTCGAGTTCATCGAGGTGCCGAAGGAACAGCGGTCTCCATTCATGGAGGCGGCCATCGACGATGCGGTGCTGACGGCGAAGGATCTCGAGCCCAGCGGTGCCGCGCCCATTCATCTCTACCTGCTCGAGCTGCTGCTCATCGCCTTCTTGCTGCTGAGCTTGCTCGGAGTGTGGCTGCTCTACGTGCCGAAGTATGTCGTGATCGAGGACCAGACGCCGCAGATCAACCCGCTGGTCCTGAGCCCCGACGACGTCGATCTGTTCCGCGACATCGCCGACCAGATGAAGCAGGAGAACAAGGACCCCGAGGTCCTGGCAGCGGTCAACAAGTTCAACCAGCTGGTAGAGGACATCGCCGACCGCCGCCTGGATCGTCAGGAGGTGTTCCGCCGTCTCGAGCACCTCGAGCGCGAGCTGATGAAGGGCGCGGAGGCGGACAAGGAGGGCCTCGACGAAGGCCTGAAGGCGATCGCTCAGGAGCTCAAGAAGAGCGACCTGACCAAGCCTGTCGCCAAGGAGCTGGAGCAGAAGAAGCTGTCCGACGCCGAGAAGGCGATGAAGAAGCTGGCGGAGCGCCTGCGCAACAAGAAGAACCCGCCGACCAAGGCCGAGCTGGAGAAGCTGCGAAAGGCCATGCAGAAGGCCAGCGAAGCCAACGCCAGCCGCGCCAAGGCCCTCGATGCCGCGCGGAAAGCGGCAGAGGACGAGAAGAAGCGCCTGCTGAAGAAGAAGAAGGAAGAGGGCAAGCTCAGCAAGCAGGACAAGAGCCTGCTCAAGAAGAAGGAGCGGGAGCTGGAGCGCCTGAACCGGGAGAAGGACAAGACCGATCGCGCTCGTCGTCAGCTGTCGCGGCTCGACCGCGAGCTGGCGCAAGCCGCCCAGGATTTGATGCGCGAGCTGGGTGCCAGCGCCAAGGACCTGGAGGAGGCCGCGGAAGACATCAACCGCATGGCGAAGCAGGAGATGACCGACAAGGAGAAGGAGGAGCTGCGAAAGCGCCTCCAGGAGATGCGCGAGCTCCTGCGCCAGCAAGGCAAGGGCGACAAGAAGCAGCTGCAGCGACTGCTCCGCTTTGGCCAGAAGGCTCGCGGCGGCAAACCCGGCAAGGGAGGCCAGGACGGTCAAGGCAACCAGCCGGGAGGCAAGGGTGGCAAGCTGCGACCAGGCCAGGGCGGCTCTCGACCCGGCGACGGTCCCGGGGGCATCAGCCTCGGCAAGGGGCAAGGCGGCAAGAGCATCCCGATCCCAGGCCAAGGGGCTGGTCAGGGCGCCGGCCAAGGGGCTGGTCAGGGCGCCGGTCAAGGTTCAGGCATGGCCGAGGGCGGCTCTGGCAAGGGACAGGGCGAAGGCTGGGGCACGGGGCACGATCCGAACCTCAAGGGTGACAAGTCCGAGATCAAGGGCTCGACCAAGGACGTGACGGCGGTCGCGAGTGACACTGGCCAAGGTACCGCCTCGAGCCAGGTCATCTCCGGCGCGGCCCAGCGCGGCTTCGTCGGCCGCGGCTACAAGCAGGTGTACACCGACTATCAGACGGTCGCTGAAGACGTGATGAATCGGGACGATATTCCGCCCG
This sequence comes from Myxococcales bacterium, assembly GCA_020430865.1. The sequence continues at coordinate 10,466 of JAGQIY010001357.1, read as the reverse complement.
GATACAAGTCCTACGTCCGGCGCTATTTCCAGCTGATTCGGCCACGGGATTGACTCGGTGGCGACCACGACGCGCGCCTCGTCGTCACTCGAGCGTGACTGCCAAGGCGATCCAGGTTGTACGATGAAGCGCCAAGGCGCTTGGGGAGCGAAACGGCATGAGTGAAGCAGAAGCAGCCCGCGAGGAAGTGGAAGACTTTCAGAAGCAAGTCGGCAAGCTGCGTGAAGAGATCGGACGTGTCATCGTTGGCAATCGTGAGGTCGTCGATGGCGTGCTCACCTGCATGCTGGCTGGCTCCCACGCCTTGCTGGAGGGTGTGCCGGGTCTGGGCAAGACCATGCTCGTGCGTACCCTCGCGGAAGCGGTGAATCTGGAGTTCTCGCGTATTCAGTTCACCCCCGATCTGATGCCCGCCGACATCATCGGTACGACGGTGATGGAAGAGAGCGAGGGCGGCGGGCACACGTTCGAGTTCCGCAAGGGGCCGGTGTTCGCCAACATCGTGCTCGCCGACGAGGTCAACCGAGCGACGCCGAAGACGCAGTCGGCGCTGCTCGAGGCGATGCAAGAGCACCGCGTCACGGTGGGGCGGACGACCCACGTGATCCCCGAGCCGTACTTCGTGCTCGCGACCCAGAACCCTCTGGAGATGGAGGGCACGTACCCGCTGCCAGAAGCGCAGCTCGACCGCTTCTTCTTCAAGCTGCACGTGCCCTTCCCCAATCGAGAGGAGCTTCACACGATCATCGACCGTACCACCACAGGTTACCACGCGGAAGTGAAAGCGGTGGTCGATGCCGAGGAGATCCTCAAGATGCAGGAGCTGGTCCGCAAGGTGCCGGTCGCTCGACACGTGCAGGACTTTGCCATTCGTGTGTTGCAGGCTACCCACCCAGATCGCGAGGAGGCGACCGACAAGGTGCGCCGCTACGTGCGCAGCGGAGGCTCCCCGCGCGGGGTCCAGGCCATCCTCCTGGCGAGCAAGATCCGCGCGTTGTTCGATGGGCGCTTTGCCGCCAGCATCGACGACGTCAAGGCTAGCGCGTTGCCCGCGCTGCGTCACCGCATCTTGCTGAGCTTCGAGGGCGAGGCGGAGGGCGTCGAGCCGGACTCGGTGCTGCAGGAGATCCTGAGCAAGCTGCCGGAGGGTAAGGCCTAGCCAACGACTCGGGCCATCCGGCTATGGGGATCTTCGACATCTTCAAGCGGGCGACGGCGCCGGTCTCGCGCCGATTCGTGCCCAGCGCGCGCGTCAAGGAGGACCTCTTCGATGAGGAGTTCCAGCGCAAGCTGGAGATGCTGGCGCTCGTCAGCCGCAAGGTCTTCGCCGGGCGGCTCAAGGCGGAGCGTCGCACCAAGAAGAAGGGCAGCGGCGTCGAGTTCGCGGACCACCGGGACTACACCGCCGGTGACGATTTCCGCGCGGTAGACTGGAATGTCTATCAGCGCTTCGGCCGGCTGCTGGTGCGACTCTACGAAGAAGAGGAAGACCTCAGCATCTACTTCATCATCGACTGCTCCACGTCGATGGGGTTCTCGACGACGCCGCAGGCCGCCTCCCGCAAGTTCGACTACGCGCGCAAGCTGGCGGCGGCGCTGGCCTACGTCGGCCTGGCGAACCTGGATCGCGTCACCGTGGTGGCGATCAGCGACTCGGTGGTCGCGCGCATGCCGACGACCCGGGGCAAGGGGCGCATCTTCCGTGTCTTCAACTTCCTGCGCGACCTCGAGCCGAGCGGGGTGACGGACCTCGGAGAAGGCATGAAGACCTTCGTCGCTCAGCACAAGCGACGCGGACTGGCGGTCCTGATCAGCGACCTGTACGACCACGCAGGCTTCGAGCGGGGCATCAACGTGCTGCGCTACAACAAGTTCGAGCCCTTCGTTCTACACGTCCTGGACCCTCAGGAGGCGAAGCCCGACCTGAAGGGCGACATTCGCCTGTACGACTGCGAGACCGGTGACGAGCGCGAGGTGACGGTCACCCCGAAGCTGCTCGAGCGGATGCAGCTCGCGTGGAACGAGTACCAGCACGAGATCGAGCGCTTCTGCGCCACTCGGCAGGTGACTTACTTCCCGGCGGATATAAACGTAGAGTTCGATGAGCTGATCCTGAAGGTGTTTCGCCGTGGAGGATTCCTGCGGTGATCTTCTCGGGGCTGCCCTTCGCCACGCTGATGACGATCGCCGGTGTAGCCGGTGGTCTGACGGTCATCTTCTACATCCTCAAGCTGCGGCGCCGCCCGATCGCCGTGCCTTTCAGTCACATCTGGGAGCGCATCCTGCGGGACAAGGAGGCGACCAGCTGGTTCTCCCAGCTCAAGCGGCTGCTCTCCTTGTTGTTCCAGCTGGCCTTGCTCACGCTACTCATCATGGCCCTGGGCGACCCGCGCCTGAGCCAGAACCTGGTGGAAGGTCGCAACGTACTGGTGCTGATCGACACCAGCGCCTCGATGAAGGCCATCGACGGTGGTGACGCGGAGACGCCGACGCGGCTCGACGCCGCGCGCAAGGAGGTGGCGGCGCTGGTCCGTGGCCTGGGCGGTACCGATCGCATGCTGCTCGCGAGCATGGACTCGGGGGTGAGTCCGCTGACCACGATGACCGGAGAGACGTCGGACCTCCAGGCGGCCCTCAAGCAGCTCGAGGCGACTGACACGCGAGCCGACCTACGTCGCGGGCTGAACTTCGCGCTGGACTCACTGCGGGGCCTCAACAAGACCGAGATCGTGCTGGTCAGCGACGGCGCCTTCGGCGACGTCGAAGACGTGACTCGCGGCATCGAGCTCGGAGACACCAAGCTCTCCTACATCCCGGTGGGCAAGCGCAAGCGTAACGTCGCCATTACACAATTTTCCGTGCGGAGATATCCGCTGGACAAATCGCGCTACGAAGTGATGCTCGAGGTCACGAACACCAACGAAGAGCCTACCGACGTCGAGCTCACGCTGCTCGGTGATGGCCAGGTGGTTGACGTGACCACGCTGCACCTGGGACCAAACGAGCGCCTACCTCGCTTCTACAAGGATCTCGGCGGGGCGAGCCGCACCCTCGAGGCGGTGATCAAGCTGGGAGACGGCAAGCCCGACGACCTACCGGCAGACGACCACGCCTACGCGCTGATGCCCGAGCGCCGGCGCTCCAAGGTGCTACTCGTCACCAAAACCAACACCTACCTCGAGGCCGCCCTGCTCCTGGACGAGTACCTCGAGGTGAGCAGCGTCGAACCGAGTGCCTATCCACCACCAGGCAACTTCGACGTCACGATCTTCGACGGCGTCGCGCCTCCGCTCGCCGACGGGAGCGGCGCCGCGCTCTACCTGAATCCGCCTGACACCAAGCAGGCGCCGGTGGGTCGAGGCAAGAAGCTCAAGATGTTCGGCTTCGACACCTGGGACAAGAAGCACCCCGTCGTGCGCTGGATGGAGCTCGGGGACGTGCAGGTCGCCGAGGGGTACAGCCTGAAGCCAGAGAAGAACGATCGGGTCGTGGGCGCTTCCTTCAAGGGCCCCATTCTCGTCGAGGGCAGGCGGAGCGGTCGGCGCTTCATGGCGCTGGGCTTCGACCCTCGAGACAGCGACTTCGTGATGCGGGTGGCCTGGCCGCTCTTCGTGCTGAACACCATCAACTACTTCGTCGAGGAAGACACGGGCTACATCTCGTCGTTCCGCACGGGCGAGGTCTGGCGCATCCCCGCGCCCAGCGGTGCCGAGGTGGCGGAGCTGGAGTTACCCGACGGAACCAAGCACCAGGTCCCCATCAAGCAGGGGCGCGCCGTCTATCAGGGCGATCAGGCTGGCTTCTACACCCTGCGGGTCAAGTCCGAGGGCAACGCTGAGTCTGGCGCAGAGGGCGGCTCTCAGGAGACGATGTTTGCCGCCAACCTGGTGGATCTCGACGAGAGCCGCATCGAGCCCAGCGCGAAGCTCGAGATCGGCAAGACGGAGGCGAGCTCCGTCTCCAACTTCAGCGCGGGCGTGCGCCGCGAGCTCTGGCTGTACCTGCTGATCGCGGCGATCATCGCCTCCACCGTGGAGTGGTTGACCTACCATCGGAGGCTCACGGTATGAGGTGGCAGCGCATCCTCTGGTGGTTGGTCATCTTGGCGGTGGGCCTCGGCCTCGCGTACGCCTACAACCGCTTCATCATCCACGCGCCGGAGCCCACCTTCAAATGGGTGAAGGACGGCACGACCTACGAGCTGCTCGAGCCGCGCCTGCTCGGTTTGGTGCTGCTCGCGCCGCTGATCTTGGCCATCATCGGCTGGAGCCTCGCGGACCTCCCGTGGCAGCAACGGGTGCTCGCGGTGCTGCTTCGGGTGGGCTTCATCGCCTTGCTCGCAGCTTCCCTCGCTCGCCTCGCGAAGACGGCGGAGACGCAGAAGGTGTGCGCCGTCTTCGTGGTGGATGTCAGCGATTCGGTCCCAGACGCCGCGCTGCAGGACGCGCGAGAGGTCATTCAGAAGGCCATCGCAGAGAAGCCGAAGGACGACGAGATACGCGTCGTCACGTTCGCCAAGCGTCCGAAGCTGATCGAGCTGACGGCGGAGGAGGGGAAGGCGCCGGAGGTGCCACCGATCGCCGAGCTGCGCCACCAGCCTGAAGATCTCAAGCTGGAGAAGCCAGGCGCGGGCACCGACGTGCAGTCCGCGCTCCAGCTTGCCTACGGAGTATTTCCGCCGGGATACCTGAAGCGCGCGGTGCTGCTCACCGACGGCGTCGAGACCGAAGGTGACCTGCTCGCCGAGGCGAACCGCGCGAGCGGCTTCGGTATCAAGCTGTTCACGGTGCCCTACCGCCGCCCCGCACCGGGCGAGGTGGCGCTGAAGGAGCTGCGCGCCCCCGACAAGGTGGAGATCGGTCAGACCTTCAACCTGACCGCTCACATCTACTCCAGCCGCGCGACCAAGGCGCGAGCGAGGCTCTACCAGGGCGAGACCCTGAATGGTCTGGACGGCGTGCGCGATCTCGACCTCGAGCCGGGCGAGAACGAGATCAAGTTCAAGAGCGTGGTGCGCATCGGCGGTGAGGTGACCTACGCGCTCAAGCTCGACAAGATCGGCCACGACCGCTTCAAGGAGAACAACGACTACTCGGTGACCATCGACGTGCCGGGCCGGCCCGCCGTGCTCTACATCGAGGGCCAGCCTTCCCGCGCGAACTACCTGATGAGCGCGCTGCAAGCGCAGCAGTTCGAGGTCGACGTGCGAAACCCCACGGCTTTCCCGGGCTCGATCAAGGAGCTCGAGCGCTACGCCTTCGTGATCCTGTCCGACGTCCCCAAGGAGAAGGTCAGCATCTCCTCCCAGGATCTGATCGAGAAGTACGTCCGCGACCTGGGCGGCGGCTTCCTGATGGCGGGGGGAGAGAGCGGCTTTGGGCTCGGCGGCTGGGCGCATACGACCCTCGAGCGGATCCTGCCGGTGCGCATGGATGTGGAGCGGCGCAAGGACAATCCCGGCGTCGCGATGGTGCTGGTCATCGATCGCTCGGGATCGATGACGGGGTTGCCCCTCGAGATGGCCAAGGCCGCCTGCAAGGCCACGGTGAGCACGCTGCAGGGCGACGACCTGATCGAGATCATCGCCTTCGACGACACGCCGGTGCGCTACGTGAAGATGCAGCCCGCGCGCTATCGAAGTCGCATCCAGAACGAGATCCTGCGCATCCAGCCAGGCGGCGGGACCGCCATCTTTCCCGCGCTCGATCAGGCTTACCAGGACATCTCGGTGGCCCAGGCGCGCAAGAAGCACGTCATCCTGCTCACGGACGGCCGAGCGCCCACCGGCGGCATCAAGGACCTGGTGCAGGCGATGATCGCCGAGAGCATCACGGTGACCACGGTCGGGCTCGGCGAAGGCGCCGACGGCGACCTGCTGCGCATGATCGCGGACACCGGCGGCGGTCGCTTTCACTCGGTCCCCGACCCCAACAGCCTGCCCAAGATCTTCACCCGGGAGACGGAGATGATCGCGCGCCAGGCAGCGGTAGAGGAGTGGTTCCCGGTGGATCAAGTGGGCAACGCCGATTTCCTCAAGGGCCTGTCCATCGGCTCCGCGCCGCTGCTTCACGGCTACGTCGCGACGCAGATGAAGGGCCCTCCCAACCAGGAGATCCTGACCAGCGACATCGGAGAGCCGATCCTGGCGCGCACGCGTCTCGGCCTTGGCTGGACGCTGGCGTGGACCAGCGACGTCAAGAACCTCTGGGCGGTCGACTGGCTCCGCTGGCGCGGCTACTCCCAGTTCTGGGGCCAGCTGATCCGTGAGCACATGCGCAAGAAGCACCGGCGTGAGCTGGACATGAAGACCGAGTCCAGCGGTGGCCAGGTCAAGGCCGTGGTCGACGCGTTCACCGTCGATGAGCGCTTCGAGAACGACATGAGCAGCAAGCTGTTCGTGATCGGCCCCGAGCCGGGCGGCAAGCGCCGTGAGTACGACATGAAGCAGACGGCTCCCGGTCGCTACGAGGCGAATTTCGAGCTCGACGAGTACGGCTCGTTTCGTCTGCAGGCCGAGCACTCGCAGGAAGGCAGCGACGGCGAGCTGGACCGGGTCGGCGTGAGCTACGGCCACGTCTCGAACCCGTATCCGCGCGAATACGCGAGCTTCGAGCCGGACGTCGAGCGCCTCGAGCGAGCGGCGCTGGCCGGTGGCGGCAAGGTGGACCCGACTCCGCCTCAGCTCTACGACCCGGGTGACGAGAAAATCACGTATTACGAGCAGCTGTGGCGGAATTTCATCTATGCCGCGATCGTCGTGTTCTTGCTCGATTTGTTGGTGCGGCGGGTGAGGTTCTTCGACCGGAAGTTCCTCCCCAAGCGGCGCCGTCGTCGAGCGGCCTGAAGCAAGCGCTTTCGGCCTCGCCAGCGAGCCTGGCTTTGGGGGTGAGACTCCAGCTTCGGTCGCCCCGACCGTTCAGGGCGATGTGAGGGTCGACAGCGCCTACTCAGCCGCCCTGAATGGAGCCAATCGCGGGCAGAACCGCGTGATTGAAGCGGGCTCGCGCCTTGCGCAGGGCGCGGCGGGCGGCGGGCCAGGCGGCCCTGCCGACGTCGTCGGCGACGTGGTGGAGCTGTCTCAGGGTGCGATCGAGCTGGCCGCGAACGTCGCCGTGATCAGGGCGCTCGACGAGTCTCAGGCGGAGTTGCTGAAGACCCCGACCTGAGTCCGGGTCGGGGTGCTGGCGCTCCAAGAACTCTTGCGGATCACTTCGGCGGGCCGACCTCGGTCTTGCAGCCGAGCTGGATGTCGACCTTCGCGTTGGCGTCGGCGCGGACGCGATCGCAGAGGGCGCCGCAGAGGATGATCTTCGTTTGCTCGGCGTTCCACTGCCAGCCGTCCACGCATGGATTGTTGGGATCCTGCAGCACCTTCTCCGGCGTGCCGTTGCCGTTCGGCGTGTAGGTGACGTTGACCTTGGAAGGATCCAGCTCTTCGCCGTCGGGTGGCACTGGGGTGTACTCGCAACTCAGGCGATCGACGATGCCGTTGGCGATGTCGTTGAAGATCGCTGACCAGTCGTTGTCGCAGATGCTCGCGGTGATGCCCCCGGTGGCGTCGGACAGGAGCTTGTACTCCTTGCCGGGGCTGGCGGCGGCGTTGCCTGTTCCCGCATCGGGATCGTAGTCCGGGCTGACGCAGGTCTCGTCGGAGACGCTCGGATCGTAGCCGATGATCGAGTGCCAGATGTACTTGCGATCGCTCTGCGTGCCGAAGTACCCGGGCGCTGCGGTTCCGGCGGGATCCGACTGATCCGTGAGCCAGTAGTCGAAGTCCTTGGCTGGCTGCTGGCCGGGGAACGCGAGGGGTTCGTCGTCAGTGACCTCGACGAACACCTTCGTCGAGTTGAAGCGCAGGTGGTTGTACCAGGGGGTGGCCCCGGCGCAGACCACCGGGTTGGCGATCGCGGTGTAGTTGTTTCGCAGCAGGTTGAAGGAGTTGGTGCTCCCGACCTCGCAGTTCGTGGTGAAGAAGCGGGGCGCGTTGTCGCCGCAGTTGGAGCCGCCGAGCGGCGGGTCCACGCAGACCGAGAGGTCACCCGTGCCACGCAGGGTGAACATGATGACGCGCCAGTCGATGGGAGAGGCCTGGATGGTCGGCACGAAGCTCCCGTTGACGTTGCTGCGGATCTTGTCGATCTCGTCTCCCATCGAGCACGAGTTGTCGATCACCCAGATGATGTCGACGGCGCTCAGGGCCTGAGCCGACGTGGTGCTGCAGGCCGCGTCCTCGTCGAGGCCGCCGTCGCTGCCCCCGTTGCCACCACCGTCGATGAAGCCGCTGCCGCTGCTCCCTCCATCGCCTCCGAAGCTGGAGTTGCCACTTCCACCACTGGCGGCGCTGCCGCCGCTCGCGCCACTGCCCGAGTCGCCGCCGCTCCCGCCGCTGACCTCGCTCTGGCTGTTGCCCGACGCCGAGCAGGCGGCCGCGAGCCCGACGCCAATGATCGCGGACAGGCCGGCCAGGGACAAATCTCTCAAGAGCATGACATCCTCCAAGCAGTTCGACGGCTTCACGAGCTGGCCGCGGGGCGGCCAACTGCCTGGTGGAGTCTAGGATACTTCAAGCTTAAACAGAACCTCCGGAGCAAACGCTCCGCTGCTTTCTCGGCGCCCTGGAGGGACCTCGCTGCAGTCGGCTTGCGACTATTCGCTGGACCTAGAATCGTGGTTCGTGTTCCAGGGGTATCGGGGGGAGAGGAGAGACTGTAGTCGCGTTCAGTTGCGCTCGACCGGACGTCGCCCTGCGGACTCATCGGGCGCGCTGGCGCTCCCTCCCCCCCAAACCTGCACGCGTCGCTCGCTTCGTCTCGCGGTCGGCACCCTGCACTTGGGTTCCCTGAGGAAACATGTGCCGCTGCAGTGCGTTCGTTGACGAGCTAGCTGTCGCTAGCTTCCTGCTTGGGCTGATCGAGGTGACACGGCAGCTTACCGGGTTCGCTGAGGGCTTCGATGATGGGGCAGTCCGCCTCGTCGCAGCCGTGCTCGCAGTCCGCGACCAGCTGGCGCAGCGCGGCGCGGATGCTCTCGAGCTCGGCGAGCTTGGACTCGATGGTGGAGAGCTTGCTCTCGGCGATGTGGCGGACGCGCTGGCGCTGGCGGCCCTTGGCCGGTCGCAGGCTCATCAGCTCCTCGATCTCTTCGAGGCTGAATCCCAGGCCCTGAGCGCGCTTGATGAAGCGGATGCGATCCAGCGCGGTACTGTTGTACACGCGGTATCCGTTCGCGGCTCGCTCGGGCGCCGGCAGTAGGCCGCGCCGCTCGTAGTAGCGCAGGGTCTCGATGTTCACGCCGGCCTGGCGAGCCAGTTCTCCAGTACGCACTTGAGAAGCTTAGGGCGTGACCTGAGTCCGGGGTCAACGTCTCGGGACCTTAAACCTGTTACGCAACGGCCGGTCATCCACTTATTCTATCATAATCCAACTCACGGGCTGTGCTCCGTCAGGCCCAGGGGGGCGGCTCGAAAGTGCAGAGACACGCTGATGTCGTGAAGTGTACTGCGGGTTGCTTCCCCCTCCGGTTGCCACTAGCTCCCAGCTCATGACGCTGCGTCGGGGTATCGGGCTGATCACTTCCTTGTTCACGGCGGCGGTGCTCGCCAGCGCATGCGGTGGGCCGCCCATGGAGCCCGACACGCCACCTGCGCCGGTCTCCGCGCCGATCAACGAGGACATCATCGAGGATGGTCAGGCCGCGGCGACCCCAGAGGAGGCGCGGCGCTTCGTCGAGCAGGTGGACAAGGACCTGCGGGAGTTGATGGGCAACGCCGAGCGCGTGGCCTGGGTCAAGATGACCTACATCACCCACGACACGGAGATCCTGGAGGCCAAGGCTCAGGAGGAGGTGATGGAGTACCTGTCGCGCAAGATCAAGGAGGCGCGACGCTTCGAGGGCCTCGACCTGCCCCCGGACGTGGCGCGGCAGCTCTACCTGCTAAAATTCTCCGCGGAATTGCCTGCGCCGAACGACGAGGCAAAGCGTAAGGAGTTCGCTGGCATCGTCACCAAGCTCGACAGCATCTACGGCAAGGGCGAGTACTGTTCCAAGAAGCTGGTCGGGCACGCGTTGCCCAAGGGCAAGACCAAGAAGGACGACGACGGCTGTCGTTCCCTCGAGGAACTGTCTCAGATCATCGCGGAGAGCCGCGACTACGACCTCCTGCTCGAGGCGTGGAAAGGCTGGCGCACCATCAGCAAGCCGATGCGTCCGATGTATCAGCGCTTCGTCGAGCTTGGCAACGAAGGCGCGAAGGAGATCGGCTTCTCGGACATGGGCGCGATCTGGAAGGGCCACTACGACATGTCCGACAAGGACTTCGTGGCGGAGATGGATCGTCTCTACGCGCAGGTGAAGCCGCTCTACGAGCAGCTGCATTGCTACGTGCGCGCCAAGCTCTCCGCGAAGTACGGCAAGGACAAGGTCGACCCCAAGGGTGGTATCCCAGCGCACCTGCTCGGCAACATGTG
>JAGQIY010001356.1 GCA_020430865.1 Myxococcales bacterium | reverse complement strand
CTTGACGGAAGCAAGGCGCAGCTCGAGCAACGAACGCGAAGGGCGGCGGCGCTCGGCTGGTTCTTCGGATCAGATCCTTGAGGAACCGAGCGAGCACCGCCGCGGCGTCATCACTTCTGGAAGCGGCTCCAGTAGTGGTACTTCCAGACGAGCTGGATATCTTCCAAATTCTCCCAGCGCAGGCCGGGAGTGTCCCAAACGCGGATGGTGTAGAGGCCTTGGAGCGGGCGCCCCTTGAACTCTTTCTTCATGTAGTTCGACAGCTGCTGCTCATCGGCTGATGAAGGCGGGTTCGTGATCAGGCGCTCGGTGGCGAGACCCTTGCCATGTTCGATGTACGCGTTGTCCATCTTCGCGGGCAACGCGTCCCCGGTGTAGTTCCGGATCTTGGTCGCCCCCGAGTGCAGCAGGGTGTACTCGACGAAGCCGTTGCCGAAGCACGAAGCGTTCGAAACGCCCTCACAAGTCTTCACGTTCGTGCCCACCAGGTTGATGCCTACCTGGTTGTGACGGAAGTTGAAGTTCCCGATCGCGAGCTGTCCGCTTGGAATCAACTTGCCCGCCTCGATCTGCTCGAGATCGACGTAGAAGTTCGCCTCGTAGAAGCAGTTCACGGGCACGGCGTCGCCGCCGTCCGCGGGACAGTCCTTTCCGATGCCATCACGACAGATGTAATCGCACTTGTAGCGGAAGTTCTTGCGCATCCCTTGGGGCGCGGCTTCAGCGCAGCGTGGGTCGAGGCCGTTGCGAGAAGCATCCGTGCGCTGCCAGAGGCCCACGGAACCCGGCGTCCCGTCCAACTCCTGTCCAACAGACTCCACGCTCGCGGCCGCGACGAACAACGCAGGCGCGGGATTGGTAAGAGTTAGTTCGCTGTGACCGGGATACGCGACACCGTTGTGCGCCGGATACAAGCGCACTCGGTAGATGTCACCTTCGTAGGCAGGGAACGCCGCCGTCTCTTCGCGCGCCCAGGTGGCACTCGGAGTGAACGCGTGGGACGCAACCAGCTCGAAGCTTCCATCTTCTAACTGATGTTCGACCTCCAGCAGTGCCGTGTAGCCCGAATAGGCGGCGGCGGCAGCGTCCTGCTTAACGTACACGGAGGCTACGTGGTGAGTTCCGAAACGTGGCGAGAAGTATTGAGTCACGGCCCCTGTGGCTGTGTAGACATACCCCGGGGCTACATCGGGACAGAGCTCATAGCCTGAATCGCAAGCGCGATTGGCCAGACGATACGCCACAGCCGCGGGTGGAAGGCCGACGAGTTGGTCGGGGGGAAGCCCGGCAGGCACACGACTAACGCACCCCTGCCAGTCTTCGGATACCACTTCCTCAGGGCCAGTGGGCGCACCAAGACCGCATTCCTCGACGCGCCACCCGATCGCGTCTGACTCGTTCGTGGTCCCGCTGCGCTTCTCGAATTCGGAAGAGAAGTACAGGAGGTTCCGTCCCTCAGCAACGCACTGGCCTGTCGACCCCATGATGTCATCGCGAAGCGAGACGACCGCCACGTCGTCGCCGTCCTGTAGCGGGTTGTCGAAGGGATAGCTGGTAACGAAGTCCTCAAGCCACGTT
>JAGQIY010001355.1 GCA_020430865.1 Myxococcales bacterium | reverse complement strand
TGTCCTCGCTGAGGCCGAGGAGCTTCTCGCGGTTGGCGCTGTCGTGGGCGGAGAGCCAGAGGCCGAGGCGTTCTGTGCTGAGGCAGAGATGCTGCTCCCGTGGCTGCCAGCCGAGTGGGCACACGTCGCCGATCGTGCCCGTCATCGCCTGCGTGCCACGGCAGCGCAGCCGAGCCTGGTCGTGCGGCTCTGGAGCGCCGTGGAGGACGCTGCCACGGCAGCGCTCGCGCGCGAGGTGGCACCCGCGGTTCGCCCAGCTTCACGACTCGTCGATGCCCTCATCCCGCAGCAGCCGCGGTGGTCCATCTGGCGGGATCGGATCGCGGACCTCGCGGACCTCGCGGAGCGTGCGAGCGCCGCAGCGACGTCGTGGATCGATCGAAGCATCGAGGGGCTGACCATCGCACCGCTGGCACCGACCATGGGCGGTTCCGGCGTCGCGAATGACGAGTGGGCGGTTCGCGGACGCCCGGCCCCGAGTGCGCCTCACTACAGGGTCTTCGTCGTGGACGAGGCGTACCCGGACGGCTGGGAGGTGACCGAGCAGTTCACCGATGCCGACGGGGAACTCTGGCGGCTCGATGCCGACGAGCAGGCGCTGGTCGTGATCATTGCGGGAGAGCGGCCGCTGGTTGGCGTGGGCATGGCGCAGGTGCTGAACGAGGCGTCCACGAGGGACGACGTCGTGGCTCGTGCGCGCGAGCTTCAGCCGACCCACGCGACGAAGGCGAGGCGCTGAAGGGCCTGCTCCGCTCGTCGCTCCGACAAAGACGGGGCCGGCCTACCGAGCGTCGGCGAGTCGCCGTGCGCCTGCACTTGGAGCCTCGCCAGGACGGTCCACGGCTCGTCACCCGAGGCCATGCCGTCGAGCACGGCGCGACCTACCTGCTCCGCGGCGTCCAGGCGCACCGGCCACAACGGGGCGACCACACACGCTGCGCCGGCCGCCAGCAGCGTCCCGGCGAGACCTCCGGGGTCGACCAGCGAGTCGCCCATCCGTCCGCCTTCGCACGAGAGCAAGAGCACCGTGGCGCCGGCGAAGGCATCGGGGGATCGCTCGAGCTGCGCGACCTCGAGCCGATCGATGTTCCCTGACGCATCGAGGCACAGCACCGCCGCGTCCTCGAGCGTCTCGACCTCACCGTGGGCGACGAGGACGACGGTCTCGTGTTCCGCTGCCTCCAGCAGGACGTCGCGAGCGCTGGCGGGGGTGTCGCGCACCGCCGAGCGCTCCCCGAGCAGCGCCCGTCCGAACCGCTCTCCGACGCTGCCCAGCAGGCGCACGGGCCCACGTCGAGCGGCCGCACGCTCGAGCGCCTCCAGGGTCAGCACACCCTGACCGCGGAGGTCGAGCCGCGGATCTGGCGTCTCGGCGCCCGGGTCAGCGAGCACGACCAGCGATGAGCGCCGCCGGCTCGGCGCGGACGTGAGGTCGGGGAGCACCAGAGAGGTCGCCCCGACGACCGGAACGGTGCGCCAGACGGCGCTGGGCGCGACGAGACGGAGGCCAGGGCCGGGGCTCCACAAGACCGCGCTGGGAGGGGCGCCGAGGAACCGCTCGATCGGCTCCACCGCGCCCCGCCTGACCCACTGCGCGAGCTCGTCCAGCACAGCGTGAGCGCCAGCGTCTGGGACGGCGCCGCGCATCAGCCCCGCCAGCGTGTCGAGGGGAAGTGGCGGCGGCTCCAGCTCGAGTCCGAGTACCCAGGTCTTGCGCTCACCGGAGTCGTCCGTCTGCATCAACAGCGCGAGCGACACGGGCTCGGCGAGGACGAGGGCGACGGCGACGCTGCCCGGCCGTGCCTCGAGCCAGCGCCACGTCATGTCGTTGGCGTGTTCCTCCGCGAGGAACGTGGGGGCGGCCTCTCGAACGTGATCGAGCGCGTCCGCCATCCGCCTCTGGTCGCGGGAGCTGACAGCGGTCCGCCATGCATCCCATGTGGACGACGACACGGGGTGGGGGCGAGACAGCCTCGCCTGAAGCGGCCGCCTCGCCGGCTGCTGCGCTCGGACGATCCAGCGCTCTACGAGCCGAGCGCTCTCTCCCTGCAGGACGAAGGCGAGGCCGCGCGACGGCACCGCCAGGGAGCGTTCAGCGAGCCGGTAGGCCAGCTGTAGCGCCGTCCCAGTGGCTGCCCAGGCTTCGCGCTCTCGGCTCGGGGGATCCAGCAGCAGGTAGGCCGAGGCCTGGCGGAAGTGCGCCCACGCTTCCTCGGTGGCCTCGATGAAGCGCTCCGGCGTGAGCGCGCCGCTCGCGAGCGCGACGAGAGCGAAGGCCGCGTCGAGCAACTCCTCCCCGTGTCCCAGGGCGCGCGCCGCAGCGGCCGCGCGACGCAGCCACATGCCGGCCTCGGCCTCGGCCTGGTCTGGCGAGAGCTTGAGAAGGTCGTGCCGCCCTGACGTCAGCGCGCCGAGGAGCGCGCGACCGATGTTGAGCGCGGTCTCCCAGTGATGCCGCGGGTTCGCCTCGAGCGTCCGCACCTCGGCGGCCTCCCGAGACAGGCGGAGTCCCTCAGCCAGCGCGTCCCGCGAGACGTCGCCGCCGAACATCAGGGCGTTGGCGAGGTTGTGCTTGGCGGTCGCGACGCTGTAAGGGGCGACGCCTTCGTCGAGCTTCGCCAGGTGCGCCCGCCACGACGCGGTCTCGGCGGCTGGTCCGCCGACGAGCCTGGCGAGGGTGGCCTCGCAGACTTGGCGGTTGCCCTCGACGTTCCTCCGGCCGTGTTCGTCCAGCAGCGCGGGATCCACTTCATCGAAGGTGACGATCGCCTTCTCGAGGTACCTGCGGCCCTCGGCGCCGCCAATCATCGTGCCGATCTGCGTCCGCTCCCAGGCGAGGTTTGCCGTGTACTGCGCCGTCTTCTGGGGCGACTGCGCTGTCGCGGCCGCTTCCTCCAGCTGCCGCTCAGCGGCGCGCATGCGCTCGAGCCGGCTCCCGGTGCCCATCTGGCTCTCGACGTCTGCCAGGTTGTGCATGAGGTTGGCGATCACGTCCGGGCCATCGCCCACGCGCGCGCGTTCGAGGCGGTGCGTGTACAGCCGTCGAGCCTCTCGAAGATTCGCCTGCAGATCGCCCACGGGCGAGTAGCGAAGGGCGCGGGCAAGGAAGGCCAGGGTGTCGCCGACCGCGTTGTCCTCGCCACCCTCCAGCTCGAGGCAGCCCCGGAGCAGCTCTGCTGCGAGAGCGAAGTCGCGCACGGGATCGTCGGCGTGGTCGTCGGGGGACCACGCGACCGCGACCTCTCGCAGGAGTGTGGATCGAACGAGGAGCTCCTCGACCTCACCGATCGCGTCGATGGCCTCGGCGGTCGCTGATCGCACCTCGCCTACCGACCGTCGCCCGATGCGAGCGAGGTACGCAAGCAGGACAACTCGTGCCGCGAGCCGTCCGGGGCGCGCCGGGTCACCTGGGGCGGCAGCCAAGGTGGAGAGGAGATCCTCGACGCGGTCGGGGTGCTCGACGAGCGAGTCGCGCGCCATCTGCTCGGCGACCGCTTCTTTCGCGGAATGCCCGAACTGGTCAAGCAGACCGAAGGGGTCCAGGTCGCGCTCTGCAGCGGTCGCCAGCCGCATGCGGACCTCCAGGAAGGCCATGCCCGCGGGGTGCTTCATCACCGCGACGACACTCTCGATCTCACGGTCCGAGACGCGAGGCACCGGCGCATCGATCTGAGCGGCGCGGGCCGGGTAGATGGTCTTGAGCTCGTCGCGAACGCGCGCTGGAGTCGAGTCGTTGGGCTGCGCTCGCTCCCACGCCGCCAGGCGATGGAGCAGGAAGCTCACCACCGCGTCCTGGTCACCGAAGCCGCGGTGCGCCCTCACGGCGTCCATCACGAAGTTGGCGGCGCCTCGATGCCGGGCGACTTCGTCGAGATCCGGATGTGCGAGCGCGACCTGTGCCCTGGACATCAGCGTCTCCGCGAGCCAACGACCGCGTCGGACGCGGCACGCTCGTTCGAGGAGCCGGTCAGCTCGTCGGAGGTCGTCGTCGGCGCCCCTCAGCCGGAGCGCGTCCGCCTGCACCTTCCAGAGCTTGGCCTCCTGTTCTGGCACGGCATCGAGCTTCGCGGCGGACTCGTAGATCCGGAGCGCCTTCTCGATGTCCTCGTCCGGGCTCATCCTCCAGGCGTTGCCGTGGGAGACGACGAAGTCGAAGAGCTCGGGCATCCGCTTCTTTCGGGCGATGGCGACCGCCTCACCCAGAAGCGCGCGCGACTCGGAGATCCGCTGGACAGCGTCGGCGGCGTGGGGGTCGAGCTGAAGGCTCTCCATCAGCGCCACGCCTTGTTCGAAGCAGTCCCGCGCTCGCTGCCGACCGCCGATCTGCACGACGGAGGCGCGCCTCCGCTCGTTGGCCGTCGCCTGGCGCGACATCGCTTCGCGAGGCTGTGAGGACGACGAGCGCCTCGTCGCCGACAGGATGTTCGAGAGCAGCGGGTGGCGGTGCTTCTTCCGAACGCCGTCGAGTGCCCCCTGCAGACGCGGCCAGCTCGCGTTCCCAGCCTCGCCGGCGGACTGCACTGCCGAGTAGACAGCGTCGAGCACCTCCTGGCGCGGCCTCGTCGAGAGCTTGTGCTGAACGGAGATCGCCATCGCGAGCAGAGCATCGGCGACGTCCGGCCGCGCGCGGGCGACCGTGCCGAGGGCGCTGGCGGCTCGCGCAAGGTCGTCCGGAGCGACGGTCACGCCGCGTCCATGCACGTGGTCGACGAGCCAGCTTGGGAGCTCGTCGAAGGGGCCACGGAGCTCGGCTCGCATCGACCCGGCAGCCGCGGTGAGTGCATCGTGGTCTCGGACCAGGCGGAGCCGCTCGGTCAGCGCGTCCAATGTCCGGGTGTCGGCGGGCGCGGTCACCAGGTCGAGCAGGCGGCCTGCGACGCTCACCGCGTCTGGGTGGGTCAACGGGCCCGGCAGCAACAGCAAGTGCGCGGCCGCGAGCCGCAGCTGCGAGACCTCCGGCTCTGCGAGGGCGAGCTCTTCGAGCAGCAAGCTCGCGTCTTGAGCGAGCGACGGTGATGAGAGCGGCAACGACAGCCGAAGAAGTTCGACCGTGGTCCGCCCTATAGTCCGGTGGCCGAACTCTCG
>JAGQIY010001354.1 GCA_020430865.1 Myxococcales bacterium | reverse complement strand
TTCCGCTGACCGAGTTCAGCGCCCTGGGTACACGCCTCGCATTCACCACCGACAGCTACGTCATCACCCCGCTCGAGTTTCCGGGAGGAGATATAGGTCGACTGGCCGTGAATGGCACGCTCAACGACCTCGCCGTCGGGGGCGCGCGACCGCTGTATCTTTCGTGTGGACTGGTGATCGAGGAGGGACTCGAGGTAAGTGTCTTGCGGCGCATCCTGCGCAGCATGGCGGCAGCCGCCGAAGAGGCCGACGTGCGCATCGTCACCGGCGACACGAAGGTCGTTCCGCGAGGCGCCGCGGACCGGCTGTTCATCAACACGGCTGGCGTGGGCGTGATCCGCGGCGACCTCGACCTGGGCGCTCACCGCATCGAAGCGGGGGACGTGGTCCTCGTGAACGGCTTCCTGGGCGACCACGGAGCCGCGGTCCTGCTGGCGCGCGGAGAGCTGCAGCTGAACGCCGACGTGCGGAGCGACTGCGCGACCTTGCATGGACTCGTCGCCGAGCTCCTGAACGAGGTCGAGCTCCACAGCATGCGCGATCTGACCCGAGGCGGCCTCGCAGCCGTACTGAACGAGCTGGCCCTCGCCTCCGAGGTCGGGATGGTGGTCGACGCAGCAGCGCTCCCGGTACGCGCGGAGGTGAGCGGCTTGTGTGAGCTCTTGGGGCTCGACCCCGTGCATCTCGCGAACGAAGGCAAGCTGGTCGTGGTGCTGCCGGCGCGTGCAGCCGAGCGGGCTCTGGAGATCATGCGCGGTCACCCGCTGGGGCGCGAGGCCGCACTGGTTGGCCGCTGCACGGCGAGCCCACCCGGGCTGGTGACCATCGACACAGGCTTCGGTGGCGAACGCGTCTTGGACATGCTGGTGGGCGAGCCGCTGCCGAGGATCTGCTGATGCACGAGCTGGGCCTGACTCGAGGCATCGTCGCGGCGTGCGCCGAGCGCGCCCAGGGACGCGCCGTGCGGGTCGTGCGTCTCAAGATCGGGAGCTTCGCGGGGGTCGAGCTCCAGGCGCTGCGCTTCTGCTTCGAGCTGTGCGCCGAGGGCACGCTGGTCGAGGGAGCGGAGCTCGCGATCGAGGAGATCGCCGGATGCGGCGAGTGTGGGGAGTGCGGCGCTCGCGTGAGTCTGGACTCGCCCATCGCGATCTGTCCCTGCGAGCGGCGGGCGCGCTTGAAGGTGGTTTCCGGTGACGAGCTGATGCTCGAGTCGATGGAGGTCGACGATGTGTGAGACCTGCGGATGCGATGGTGACGGCGCGACGATCCACGGTCGCGAGGGGACACATACGCACGTGTTACCCGACGGAAGCAAAGTGACGCATTCCCACGGCCAGGCGAGCCCCGAGCCGGATGACGCTGGGCGCTCCCATTCGCACTCTCACCCCCAGCGAGAGTCGATCCGGCTGGAGCAACGGCTGCTCGAGAAGAACGAGCAGCTCGCCGAGCGTAACCGGGCGTTCTTCCTGGGGCGCCGCCTGACGTCCATCAACCTGATGAGTAGCCCGGGGTCGGGGAAGACCTCGCTCCTCGAGCGCACTCTGCGCGAGGCGACGGGAAAGTTCGCGGTCCTCGAGGGCGATCAAGAGACGAACAACGACGCCGCGCGGATACGCGCGACGGGCGTGAGCGTCGTCCAGATCAACACAGGCAAGGGCTGTCACCTCGAAGCCGACATGGTCTGGCACGGCGTCCAGGAGCTGGATCCAGAACCGGGAACGACCCTGTTCATCGAGAACGTCGGCAACCTGGTGTGCCCGGCGCTGTTCGATCTCGGGGAACGCGCCCGCGTGGTGCTGTTCAGCGTCACCGAGGGCGAAGACAAGCCATTGAAGTACCCGAACATGTTCCGACGAGCGCAGCTGATCCTGCTGACCAAGACCGACCTCCTGCCCTACCTGGACTTCCGGGTGGCCGATGCGCAGGGAGCCATCGACCGGATCGCACCGGACGCCCGGGTGCTGCAGCTCTCGACGAAGAGCGGGGACGGACTCGACGCGTGGTACGCCTGGCTCGAGGAGCTTCAGGGACCTGACTGAAGCAGCTCGCCCGACTCTGCCACTCAGCCTGCTTCAAGGGCGCGCTTCACCACATACAGCTGACCTGCGGCGGCCAGATACGTGGTCCCGGCAGCCTCTGCCACGCTCGGGGGCTCAATCAGCTTCGGATCGAAGCTGTGAGAATAGTGCCCCCGGTCGTTCCACCGCTCGATGCGTGTCCGCTCCCGGTCGCATTGCTCACCCCACACCACCATGGAGTGCTGGGTCTCGACGAAGCCATCCACCCACATCGCGGCGTAGCAGCTCCTCCCCTCGCTTGGTGAAGGGGGATCCAGCGCATACTTCGGCTTCGGACGCCCACCCAGAACATGAAAGCTCCCAGGGTCACTAGCCACCGGCAGCCCCTGTGGCACCCTGAGAACCAGCGCCCCTCTAGGACTGAATCCCTGTGGATACACGAAGTCATTCTCGCGGCAGCGCTCGTGAGCGCTCGGCACAAGACGACGCACGCTCTCCAGCGAAGCTTGGCATCGCTCGAACGGGTTCGGGGAGAGGCGCGCTGTTTCCCGAGGAGTCAGCCGAGCGCCCACCGAATCTGCGAAGGGCCACGCTCGCCACGAGCGAGCTCGCGTTCGCTCCAGGGCGCAACCCGGCACGCGCCCGAGGGTCGCTGTCGGCGTGCGAGCTAGGAGTCCACGTCGGCAACCCGGCGGCTGAGTGCTAACCTCGACCCGTGGACAGTGACGCGCTGGTCGAGCGCTTGAGGCCGCTCCTGAAGGAGCTTCAGGAACCGGAGTCCAGCGACGCGGCGCGTGTTCTCGCGCTGGTCACCACGCCGGGCGAGGACGATCGTCGCGAGCTGAACCGCCTGACGGAGCTGCTCGGGCGCCGTTCCGCGCGCGCCGTTCCGTTCGCCGTGCTGGGGCGGGCTCGCTTGGCTGAACTCGCGGGCAGTCCGAGAGACGCAGCGGCGCTCTGCATCGACTGTGAGCGGCGCCTCGAGCTGATCGGCTACTGACGCTCTGAACGCCCCGACGGCGCAGGAAGCCCGCGAGTTTCGCCTGCGATATTGATCGGTTGCCGCGAGACTTGCGGTGGGTTAGTCGCCCGGGTGTCCTCGATCCGCGTCCATCGTGGCGCGAACCGCGAACACCCAGCGGGCGCCCGTCGGCCCGCTCCAGAGTCTTGGCGCGGGCCCCGTGACCCGCACCTGTTTCGACTCGCTCGACCGATCGCCGACCTCTCCTAGATCGAAAGCGCCGGCAGCCCCCACCGAGCGGGTCTTGGCAACGGAGATCAGACAGACATGGCAAGAAAGAAGATCGCCCTCATCGGCGCCGGGAACATCGGTGGTGAGTTGGCCAACCTGGCGCTCACCAAGCAGCTCGGTGACATCGTGCTGTTCGACATCCCCCCGAAGGAGGACTTCGCCAAGGGCAAGGCCCTCGACCTCGAGCAAGCGTCGACCCAGAGCGGTGCGGACGCCAGCGTCATCGGCAGCTCCAACTGGGAGGACTGCGCCGGCGCCGACGTGCTGATCATCACTGCCGGCGTCCCGCGCAAGCCGGGCCAGAGCCGCGACGATCTCGTCGGCATCAACCTGCCCATCATCCGCGACGTCGCAGACAACGCGAAGAAGTACTGCCCTGACGCCTTCGTGATCGTGATCAGCAACCCCTTGGACGCGATGGTCTACGAGTTCAAGCGTCGCACTGGATTCCCTGCGGCAAAGGTTGCGGGAATGGCCGGTGTGCTGGACAGCGCGCGCTTCAGCCTGTTCTTGGCCCGCGAGGCGGGCGTCAGCGTCAAGGACGTGCGCGCCATGGTGCTCGGCGGCCACGGAGACGACATGGTGCCGTTGCTCTCCTACACCACGATCAACGGCATCGAGATCAGCAAGTTCATCGCCAAGGACAAGCTCGACGCGATCGTCGACCGCACCCGCAAGGGCGGCGGCGAGATCGTCAAGCTGATGGGCACCAGCGCATACTTTGCCCCCGCCGCCAGCGCCATCACCATGGCCCAGGCATACTTGAACGACGAGAAGCGCTTGCTCCCGGCGGCGGCGTACCTCGAGGGCCAGTACGGCTGCAGCGACATGTACCTGGGCGTGCCCGTGGTGATCGGAAAGGGCGGCGTCGAGAAGATCGTGGAGCTCGAGCTCACCGATGACGAGAAGGCGATGATGGCCAAGAGCATCGCCAGCGTGCAGTCGGTCGTCGACGTCGTGAAGAAGAGCGCCGACTGAGCGAAGATCGGCGGCGGATACGGGCCGGTGCTGTCGCGCGATGACATGGGCGCGGTGGCCCCGGCCTCAACTGTCTCCAAGGTTCGAGTTCCCGGGGGAAATA
>JAGQIY010001353.1 GCA_020430865.1 Myxococcales bacterium | reverse complement strand
CGCGGGGTTGTAGTGTGGGGGCCCGCGGCGTACTCTCGCCCGCCACCGAGCCCACTTCCCAAGAGGGGGAGGGTGGGCCGCTTTCGACGGGTGAGGAATGGATTCGAACACGATCCGCACAGCGCTTGGACAGCTACAAGACGACCCCGACTCAGTGGACGCCTGGGGGGCGCTCCGGGAGGCGCTGAAGCAGCCGGATGGCGACCTGGAACGAGACGAGCTGATGCGCTTGCTCTCCGCCGCACGCCAGCGACACGAAGAGCGTGGTGAGTGGCGAGCGGCGGCGACGCTGCTCGAGCACGCAGTGGACCATGCAGACAGCGGCAAGGTCGATCTGCTGCGGGAGCTGGCGGCGCTTCAGCAAGACCGTCTCTTCAGTGAAGAGGAGCACGAGCTCGCTCAGCTCCAGGTGCTCGAGCTGATCCCCGAGGATGGCAAGGCCAAGGAGGCGCTCGAGGAAGCCGAGGGTAAGAAGGCGCGCTGGTCCGAGATGACCAAGTCTTACCTCGAGGAAGCGGAGAACGCGCCTGACGACGTCTACAAGAGCTCGATGTTGATGCGGGCGGCGGAGATGGAGCTCCGCTTTGGCTCGGAGGATGCCGACACCGACCGCATCGTCAAGCGACTGGACCAGGCGGTGCGCCTGGACCCGACGAACGTCCGCGCTGCCGGGATGCTCGAGGTCGTGTTGCGCCGCGCGGAAAAGTGGGAGGCGCTGTCCGCCGTGCTGGACCGGTTGATCGACCGCGCTGAGGGCGACACCGACCGCACCGCCGCGGGTGTACGTCTCGCGCGCCTCCACCTGAACAAGATGGGTGACGCCGAAGCCGCCGCAAAGGCGTTCGAGAAAGTGCTCGGGCTGGTCCCCAGCCACGCTGAAGCCAAGAGCTTCCTCTCGGAGCACTACTCGAAGCTCGAGCGCTGGGACCTCCTGGTCAGTGTCTATGAGCGCGAGCTGCTGTCCGGCTCGCTCGAGAGCAGCGAGCGCCTGGGCGACATGCTCCAGATCGCCATGCTGCACTGGAAGAAGCTCGAGAACGTCGAGGACGCCGAGCCCTGGTTCGAGCGCATTCGCAAGCTCGAGCCGAGCAACCCGTTGGCGCTGAACTTCTTCCGTGAGTATGCCGAGAAGGTCGGCGACGAGGGGCGCCTGTTGAGCGTGCTTCAGGCAGCGCAGAAGGTGATGACCGAGGGACCCGAGAAGACCGAGGTCACCCAGCAGATCGCCAAGCTCGCCGAGAGCCAGCAAGACGCTCAGAAGGCCATCGAGCAATACAAGGGAGTGCTGCGCCAGGATGCCGACAACCAAGAGGCTCGCGAGGCGCTGAAGCGGCTGTACCGCAAGACCGAGGGCTACAACGCGCTGGTCGAGCTGCTGCGGCAGGAGCTCGAGCGCGCTGACAAGGACGACAGCGAGACGCGCCTGGGGATCCTCAAGGAAGTGGCGTCGACCTATCGTCAGTTCATCAAGAGCGACACGGCCCTGGTCACCGTCCTGAACCAGATCCTACAGATCGACGGCAACGACGTGGAGGCGGTGCGCGAGCTGGTGGGGCTGTACGAGCAGCTCGGGCGCTGGCGCGACCTGCTCACCAACCAGCAGCGCCTCGCGGAGCTGACCGAGGACGTCGACGAGAAGGCGACCATCCTGCGTGGCGTCGCGCGCCGCTGGCTAGATCAGTTCTCCAACGTCCAGAACGCCACCGAGGCCTATCAGCGCCTGCTCGAGGCGGTGCCCACGGACGCCGAGGCGCGAGAGCGTCTGGAAGAGCTGTACAAGAAGCGTCGCGCCTGGGCGAACCTGTACGAGCTCTACGAGGGGCAGCTGGAGAGCGTCGACGCCGATCGGCGCCTGGAACTGACGCGCGAGATGGCGAAGCTCGCTGCAGAGCGTTTGCAGCGTCAAGACGACGCCATCCGCTTGTTTCAGGCCGCGCTGGAGGCGGATCCGAGCGACCGCCCGACACTGGATCAGCTCGAACGCTACGCCGAGCGGGCCAAGAACTGGAAGGTGCTGGCCGAGGCGCTCGAGCGTCGTGTCGAGTTCGAGGAAGGCGACAAGGAGCGGCTCAGCGTGCTGCAGAAGCTGGGCACCGTCTACGGCGATCAGCTCTCCGACTTCGAAGGTGCGACGCGGGCTTGGCGCCGCGTGCTCGAGCTTCAGCCGGGCAACAGCCGTGCCTTGCGCACGCTGCGCGACGCCTTCCTCGAGCGTAAAGATTACGAGGGCCTCGAAGATCTCTACGCATCGCAAGATGATTTCGACGGCCTGGCCGACGTGCTGAGTCAGGCGGCGGACAAGGCCAAGGACGACGCATCGAAGATCGATCTGTCTTACCGTGCGGCAAAGGTCTACGAGGACAAGCTCGAGGCTCCCGACCGCGCCTTCCGTTCCTACGAGCGCATCCTCGCCACGAACCCAGACGACGCGCGCGCCGCCGGAGCTCTGATCCCGATCTACGAAGCCGACGAGAAGTGGGCTCGCCTCCCGGCGCTCTACGACGTGCTGCTGAAGCAGAGCAGCTCCGACGACGAGAAGCTGGACCTGCTGGGCAAGCTGGTCGATGTCACCGGGAACAAGCTCAACGATCGCGGCGCGTCAGCGGGCTATGCCCGTCAAGCCTACGAGCTCGCCCCCGGCAGCGAGCAGGCGCTCTCCATCTTCGAAGATAGTTGCCGTGCGGCAAATAGCTGGCAGACGTTCGTCGAAGCCATCGAAGGGCGGCTGACGTCCGACGCAGAGATCGCCGAGGCGGAGTCCCGCAAGCTGAAGCTCAAGCTGGCGCGGGTCTATGCCGAGGAGCTGGGCAAGGCGGACGAAGCCGTTGCCACGTTCAAGAGCCTGCTCGAGGCCGATCCGAGCGACGCCGACGCGGCGGCCTCCCTGGAAGCCATCTTGCGCCGGGAAGGCAAGCGAGACGAGCTGCGCTGGTTGCTCGCGCTGCGCGTGGAACACGCGGCGAGCGACGCGGAGCGGGTACGCATCCTCAGCGAGTGGGCGACCCTGGAAGAGGAGGTGTTCGAGGAACCAGGACGTTCCGCGGAGCTGTATCGCAAGGTCCTCGACCTGGACCCGACGGAGGTCAACGCGCTCTCCGCTCTGCCCCGGTTGCTGATCGCCTCGGAGGACTTCGCTGGTGCCGCCAAGGTGATCGAGAGCCACCGAGATCAGCTCGACGGCTCCGAGCGCGCGTTGCGCGAGGTGGAACTCGCCGAGCTCTACTTGCAGCGGCTCGAGCGACCCCTCGAAGCGCTGGACGCGGCGGTGCGTGCGCTCGACCTCGAGCCTGGTGATGCCCGCGCGATGCACGTCCTGGAGCGCCTGGTTGAGCAGGACGAGACCAAGGCCCGCGCCGCAGAGGTGCTGGCCAGCGCCTACGCGAGTGGGGGTGAGGCGCGCCGTGAGGCGGAGGCGTTGGAGGTGATGATCGCCAGCGCCAGCGAGCCGAGCGAGAAGTTGGCGCTCTACAACCGCCTGGCAGACGTCCACGAAGAGAAGCTGTCGGCGTACGGCTCCGCGTTCGATGTCATTCTGCGCGCCGTTCGGGATTACCCCACGGAACTGAGCTTGTGGGACCGGGCTGACTCCCTGTGTGCGCTGTCCGGTCGTCCCACGGAGCTCGCCGAGTGCTACCGCGAGATGCTCGGCCGGGAGATCCCCAAGGAAATCGAGGCCGAACTCTGCGAGCGTGCGGCGGCCCTGTACGAGGACAAGCTCGGGGACCCGATGGGCGCGACGCCTTACCTCGAAAAGGTGCTGGAGCTGGACCCCAGCAACGAGCGAGCGTTTGCGCGTCTGAAGGACATCTTGACCGCCGCGGAGCGCTGGTCCGAGCTCGAGGCGCTCTACGAGCGCGCGTCTCTTGCGACGGATGATCCGGTGCGTCGCGCCGACATGCTGGTGGAGGTCGCGCTGATCTGTGAAGAGATCATCGAAGACGCCGGGAAGGCCACCAAGCACTACGAGCGCATCCTGGAGATCGACCCGGTGCACGATACCGCGCTGCGCTCGCTCGACCGGCTGTACGCCTCCCAGGACCGCCACGAGGATCTCGCGCGTCTGCTGCAGCAGCGGCTGGATACCGCCGTCGGCGACGAGCTGATGGAGTTCAAGAAGCGTCTCGCAGCGTTGCTGCTCGAGCGTCTTCATCGGCCCGACGCCGCGGTCGATCACATCGAGGCCGTGCTGGCCGAGCAGGTGAACGATTTCGAGGCGCGGGAGCTGGCAGAGAAGCTGCTGGAGATTGGGCAGCTGCGCGGTCGTGCGGCCCGCATGCTGGAGACCGTCTACGAGACCCGTGAGGAGACGCGAGACCTGGTGCGGGTGCTCGCCGTGCAACTCGAGACGTTGCGCACGGGCGCTGACGAGGACGCGGAGGAGCGCCTGGATCAGCGCAAGGAACTCCTGCGCCGTATTTCGGTACTGCGTGATGAGGGTCTTCACGAAGACGAAGGCGCGCTCGACGCGCTGGCAGAGCTCGTGCCGCTGGACCCGCTCGACGTCGACTCGAGGGCGCGGCTGCTCGACGTGGGACGGCGATTGGGCGCCCACGCGCGCGTCGCCGAGGTGCTCTCGAAGGCTGCGGACGGCGCGGAGGATCAAGCCCTGAAGGGCGAGATCCTGATGCAGGTCGCACAGATCTACGAAGACCTCCTGGAGGACACGACCAAGGCCGGCGAGACCTACCGCCAGGTGCTGGACCTCGATCGCGAGGACGCGACCCTCGCGTTGCCCGCGGCGCGGGCATTGGAGCGCATCTACGCCACCGAGTCGGAGCACAAGAGCCTCGCCGAGATGTTGCGCATCCAGGTGAAGCTGGAGGCCGATGGCGACAAGCGCCGGGAACTCCTGGGGCGGCTCGGGGAGCTCTCGCAGAATATCCTCGAGGATACGCTGGGTGCCATCGAGGCCTGGCGGGCTCGCCTCGAGGACGATCCGACGGATCAGACGGCGCTGGTCGCTCTCGACGAGCTCTACCAGAAGAGCGAGAACTGGCGCGAGCTCGTCGACGTGCTGGAGCGTCGTGCGGATGGCGGCGCCGAAGGCGACGCGCGCCGCGAGCTCATGGTGCGACGTGCCCAGGTGCTGGCTGACAAGCTCGAGAACGGCGCTGAGGCGATCGACGCCTGGCGCGCCGTTCAGGACGAGTTCGGTCCAGCAGAGGAGACGCTGGTGGCGCTGGAGCGGCTCTATCAGGCCGCGGAGCGCTGGGACGAGCTCGGCGACACGTATCAGGTCCACCTCGACCTGGTGAGCGAGACGGATCAGCGACTGGACTTGCTGGCCAAGCTCGGCGATCTGCGCAACTTGAGGTTGAGCGACGTCGACGGCGCTCTGGAGGCCTACCGCGAGGCGCTGACGGTGGACAGCAAGCACGCCGCCAGTCGTGCTGCGCTGGAGAAGCTGCTCGAGCACGACGACGTGAACGCGCGTCGCGAGGCAGCGGGGATCCTGCGACCCATCTTCGAGGAAGAAGGCGACCACGAGCGGCTGCTCCAAGTCCTGGAGATCGAGATCGGCGCGCTCGACGACCCGCTCGGCAAGCTCGAGGGACTCGAGGCGGCGCTGCGCGTGGCGGATGGACCACTTGAGGACGCGCCCCGGGCGTTTGGCTACGCAGAGCGTGCCGTACGGGTTGCCGTGGGGCATACCGATCTGAGCCCCTGGCTCGAGCAGCTCGAGCGCCTGGCGGGAGCGACGCAGAAGCAGCCCGCTCACGTCCAGCT
>JAGQIY010001352.1 GCA_020430865.1 Myxococcales bacterium | reverse complement strand
GACGACGCTGAGCGTGCGAGGCGGCTGGATACAGCCGCGGCTCGCGAAGACTGTGGACCATTGGGAGGACAGGTAAATGGCGGTTCCGAGAGAAGACCCATACGTTGGGGTCAATGACATCGTGGAAATTGGCGGGATCCGCGCTGCGGGCTTCAATGAAGTCAGCGGCCTCGACGGAGAGATCGAGCCCATCGACTACCGCAACGGTGATGAGGACTTCGTGGCGCGCAAGCTGCCAGGCATGAAGAAGTTCCCGAACATCGTGCTCAAGCGGGGGATTGTCGGCGAGCTCGACGTCTTCAACTGGTTCCGCCAGGGGGCGCAGGGCACCGTGGATCGCCGTGAAGGCGCCGTGGTGCTGCGCGACGAGCAACGCAACGAAGTGATGCGCTGGCGCTTCGTGCGTGGCTGGGCGTGCAAGTACACCGGGCCCAGCCTGAAGAGCGACTCGAGCGCGGTGGCGATCGAGTCCATCGAGATTTGCCACGAGGGGCTCGAGGTCGTCTGAGCCTGAAGGGCAACGCGAGATGCAACCAGGGATCGCATTCGAAATCGTCAAGACCGCGGGGCCGATGCTCGGCATACGCAGCGATCGCACTGCGATCGTTGCCATGTGCCAGCGCGGCCCTGCGGAGGAGCCCGTGCTGGTGCATAGCCTGGCCGAGTTCACGGAGCGGTTTGGATGTCCCCTGGACGGCACCCTTGGAGCGCTCGCGGCCTCTGGATACTTCGCGAATGGGGGTGAGGAGCTCATCGTCTCGCGCTTCGTTCCGGATGAGGCGACTGAGGCCAGCGGCGTCCTGGGGGTCGTTGGGGCGAGCTCTTCGGGTCCGCTCACCTTCTATGCTCTCGAGCTCGGAAGCTTCGCCAATCAGTTCCGCGTGGACGCAAAAGTCCAAGTTCGACGCCAAGCGCGTGGGGAGGCGAGCTCAGCGACGCAGGTGACCTTCACCGGTCTCAGCGCTGCATTGTTCTCAGCTGATGACGTCGGGCTGCCCGCGCGCTTTGCGAGTGAGAGCGCTGGCGGGTGGCTCCTGCTGAGTGCGGTCGATCCCTACAGCGCAGGCTCGCAGACGGTCACGTTATCGAGTCCCGCCCTGGTCTTGGGGGAAGCCGTCATCCTGACGCTCTACGAGGCGACGTTTAGTCTGCGCCTTCGAGAGCCAAACCGCGCCGAGCAGTGGGTCTACGGGCTCGATCTGAGGGACCTCGGCGCAGCGAACCTGCTGCTCGCGACGATCGGGCTTCGAGGCGACTGGATCGAGCCTGGTGACTGTGAGTTGCCTCAGCCAGAGGTGGTCGTTCGGTTGAACGGCGGGAGCGACGGACTCGATTCTGGAGGCAACGCCGCTGCGCTCGAAGCCAGCTTCAGCCGCGCAGCGGCAGCGCTGAGTGAGCTCGATTCACCAGACATCGTCATCGCACCCGACTTGTGGAGTCGGATCTGGCGCACCAAGGGTGTCGATGCGCTCGCCTTCGATGCCGAGCAGGCCAATCGCCTCGCCCAAGCGCTGGTGTTGAACGCTGCCGACCGGTCCGATCGCGTCGTGGTGCTCGACTCACCGCTTGGCGGGATCTCGACCACCAGGCCCTTGGGCGTGAGCGAGCTCGAAGGCTGGTATCAAACCGAGGTCGCTCCCCTGGGCGCCGCGCGTGACTTCGCGGCAGCCTATGCGCCTTGGTTGCGCGTGGTCGCGGGTCCCGTCTACCAGGGCGATGACACATTGCTCGTGCCTCCTTCGGCGCACGTCGCTGGGCAGATGGCGCGGCTGAGTCGTGAACGGGGGCCATGGATTGCCGTGGGGAATTTGACCCTTCAGCAGGGCATCGGCCTCGACGCGCGCTGGAACGAAGCCGATGAGGAGCGCTTGCAGGCGCTCGGCATCAACCCGCTGCGCGTGGTCTTGCCTCGTGGCTGCACGATTCAAGGCGTGCGCGCGCTGGCCTATCCCGACCGTAAGCCCTGGGCATTCCTCTCGACTCGTAGGCTGTTCAACTTCTTGCGCCGCGCGCTCACTCCAGTGGGGATGTCCTACGTCTTCGAGCCGAACGCCCCGGCGACTTGGATCGAGCTCAGGCGGGACGTGACCCGGCTGCTTCAACATCTGTACAGCCAGGGTGGCCTGGCTGGTGCCACCCCTCGCGAGGCGTTCTTCGTTCAGGTGAACGAGGCGCTCAACCCTGAAGACGCCCGCGAAAACGGTGTGCTCACGTGTCGTATCGGCGTCGCGCCCGCGGTGCCCCTCGAGTTCTTGTTGGTGCGCCTCGTGGTGTCCAAGGGGATCGCCAACGTGGTGGAGGAGCCGAACGTTCCATGATCTTTCCGGGACTCACTCCATCGAACCCGATGCCGGGCTTCAACTTCGCGGTTGCGTTTGCGGAGAGCGCGGG
>JAGQIY010001351.1 GCA_020430865.1 Myxococcales bacterium | reverse complement strand
GCGCGACCCCTGCGTCGCAAGCGGTTGGTGTCCGTCATGGGCCGACCAGTCTAGTGAACGCCCGACTCGAGGTCGTGAAAAACCACCTTCTGGCGCTTCAGTGTGCTCGATACAGCACCAGCAACCCGAGCATCAGGAACGCCAGTCCGACGCAGATCAAGGCCAACACCAGCGTCAGGCTGTAGCGCGGCGCTTGCAAGGTCGAGTCGGCGCCCTGTTCGACGTTGCCCAGGGCCTGCTGACGCCGCAGGTGCTCCGCCAGCTTGCGCTGAGACTCCTGAGCGCGGCGCACCAGCAGCACGAGCATCAACGCTCCCGATAGCAACGCGACCCCGATCGCCAGCCAGCGCGCCCTGGCGATGCGGCTGCGGTCTCTGGCGTACGCCGCGGGAAATCCATCCAGCAGGTGCATCTCCCGGGCGCTCAGGGTGGGCTGAGGAGCCTCGTCGCTGTCGCTCAGCGGCCAACCCACAGCGCCTGCGCTGGTGAAATCCGACTCACTGGAAACGAGCGCCCACCGATTATCTGTGCGGAAATTTTCTGGGAGGCTCCAGCGCCCACGGAAGTTGCCGTCCGCGGCGAGCTGCAGCCCGACGCTGCCTCCGCCCCAGCGGCCCTCGCGATCCAGCAAGGTGACGTACGCCCGGTCGCGTTCCACCGGTGAGGAGATGACCAGACTCTGCGCGTCGTTGCTTCCCTCCACTCGAGCGTTCAAGGCGCCGGGGATGACCGGGAGCCGCCACGCCAGGCGCCCCGTGAGGGCTTCACCCTGCGGCTGTTCGAGGCGCGCCTTCACCTCGAGGGTGATGACGTGGCTGTCGGGTACCAGCTCGGCGCGGACCCGACCTCGCTCGTCGCTCACCGCGTGACGTCGCTCACCGCCTTCCTCGCCGCCTTCCAGCCAGGTGGCCCCTTCCAGCGACAGCTGCAGATCCGCGCCCGCCACCGCGCTGCCCTTGCGCGTCACCTCGATGAACAGCCCATCGTGGAACGGCACCGCGAACACGCCACGCGCGGGAGCCACTCGGAGCCGCAGCTCGCCGCGAGAGCGCTGGGTCCAGGTTTCTCCGACGTGCACGCTGTCTCGCCAGGTGCGCTCGGGTGCGGTGACCTTGCCCCGCGCCAGCACGTAGCCAGCAGGTAGCTCCGCCTGGGGCTGATCGAGGGTGACGGTCAGGGCGAGGGGACCCTGGGTCTGCGAGTCGAACGCGAGATCGACCTCGGCATTACCCTGTGGATCCGTAGTCCCACCCCAGCTGGCCTCGCGGCCGTCGTCGCTTCGAGCGTGGACTTGCAGGCCGAGCCGCCGCGGGCTCTCCAGCTCTCCCAGGCGCTCCGCGACCTCCAAGCGCAGGTGGTACTCGCTCTGCCCCTCGAGCGGACCGCCGAAGAGGCGTGCCGCCACATACGGGCGCGGCGCGCCAACGACGAACAAGGCGAAGGCGACCACCAGCACGCTGCACGCAGGCAGACCCACCAGGCCCCAGCGTGAGATCCCGGATGAACCGCTGTCGCTCGGCGGCGGCTCGGAGATGCGGAGCTCTTGCTCCGCGCTCGCCGGTCCCTTTCCCTCCGCCGCCATGGGGCTGGTCTAGCCGACGTGAGCCCCAGGGGCTAGCGCCGTCCAGCGCGGTCGCTCAGCTCTTCGCGAGCCAGTCCAGAATCCGCGCGTTCACCGCGCGCGGGTTCTCCAGCTGAAGGAAATGCCCCACGCCCCCGAGCAGCTCGCTCTGCTGCTCTGCGGAAAAGAAACGCTCCTGGCCCTCCATCGACTGCCAGCCTACACAGCCATCCTGGACGCCGTGCAGGTAGAGCAATGGCACCTCGATCTGCTTCAGGCGCGCCTCCAGGTCGCGCATCGCCAGCGCCGCCTTGGGCAAGGCGCGATAGTAGCCAAGGGGCGCGGGCAGGCTCTCCTCGAGGCAGCGCTTCAGTTCCGCGAGGTAATCATCCGGGACGCTGAAGGACGGCGACCAAGCCTCCCACAGGCGCTCGATGAAGGCGAAGTCGTCGCGCGGCACGACGCGCTCGGGCAGCACTCGCGTCTGGAAGAACAACATGTACCACGAGCGTCGTAGCTGGCGCAGGCCGAGGCTGGCGCGGAACGCCAGCGGGTGCGGCACCGCCAAGCAGACCGCGCGCCTGAACCGCTCCGGAGCCTTGGCGATGGCCGCGTAGGTTATCACTGCGCCCCAGTCGTGTCCGATCAGACTGAGCGGGCGATCGGGGCTGAGGTGCTGAGCGAGCTCGAGCACGTCGTCGGACAGCCGATCGATGTCGTAAGGGCCGCCCAGACTGCTGGGCGCGTAACCTCGCAGCCACGGCGCGTAGCCCGAGTAGCCCGCGCGGCTCAACGCCGTGAGCAGCTCGCTCCAGCCACGGGGAATGTCGGGGAAGCCGTGAAGGCAGATCACCACCTCCGCGTCCTCGCCGCGCGGGGGTGCGTGCAGCGAATGCAGCGTGAGTGAAGGCAAGTCGAACACCTCGGTGATCGGCGTGGCGTTCGCGTTTCCGCTGTTCTGGGCCTGCATCGGCCCCTTATAGCGCGCTCGGAGCGCGGCTGTGCGGAGTCAGGGGGATCGGCTGCACGCCCGCCAGAAGGGCTGGTTTTCCTGGCATTTACCCGGCCGCTCTGTCGAGAATCCTCGACATGGCAGTCGGACGGATCCAGCGACGTCTGGCGCTGGCCATCGTGCTCACGGCGCTCATCCCCCTGGTGACTGCGATCGCCATGGGCGAATGGATGGTGCGTCAGACCTCTGCTCGCTTCTATACACCGGAGGTCGGCACGCGCCTCGACGACGCCCTGGACGTCTACCAGGACCTGGCGCGGGCAGTGAAGGCGCGCATGCGTGGCAGCGCGGCGTCGATCGCCGAGGACACCCGACTCCGCCGCGCGGTATTCCGCAAGGATAAAGATGCCATCGACAGAGCGCTCAAGCGTCTGTTCCCCAAGCAGCCGGATCTCGTGAGCCTGAGCGTCGAGAACGCCAGCGGCGACGTCCTGGGGGAAGTGAACCGTGGCAAGGCCTTCGATCCCGAGACCGAGTTCGACCTCGAAGTGCGGGTGCCGCTGGTGGATCGCGAGGCGGCGATGGAGGACCCGCCGGAGCTGGTCGCGGTGTTCGCCACGGAGGCCAAGCGCTTTCAGGAACGCGACCAGCTCGCCACGTTCCTGGATGCCTACCGCACCGTGGAGCGGCGCCGCGAGGGAGACGACTCGGGGCGCCTGTACGCGTTCACGGCGCTGCTGGGACTCACCATCCTGATGGCGATCGGCGTCGGTACCACGCTGGCGAGGAGCGTATCCGCGCGGATAGGAGAGCTGGCGGAGGCGACGCAGAAGGTGGGGGAAGGTGATCTGGACATCCGCGTGCCCGAGAAGGGGCAAGACGAGATCACCGATCTGGCAGCGGCGTTCAACCGCATGGTCACCGAGGTGGAGAGCAGCCGCGCGCGTATCGAGTACCTGCAGCGCATCGGAGCGTGGCAGGAGATGGCGCGGCGCCTGGCACACGAGATCAAGAACCCGCTGACCCCGATCCAGCTCGCGGTGCAGGAGATCCATCGGCGCTATCCCGGAGAGGATCCCAACTACCAGCGCATGCTGGACACCACGCTCGAGATCGTCGAGGACGAGGTCGGGACCCTGCGTCGCCTGGTCAGCGAGTTCTCCAGCTTTGCGCGGTTGCCGCGGGCGGAGCTCAAGCAGGCTGACTTGGGCGAGGTGCTACGCGAGCTCCAGGGGCGCTCCTCCGTGGTGGAGGAGGAAGACGATGTGATCCCCAGCGGTGCCGCCTTCGGCTTGCCCGAGGACTCTGCCGTGGATTTCGACGTCGAGCTGCCGAGCGACGAGCTCCCGGTGCTCCTCGACCGGGACATGTTCAAGCGCGTGCTCGTCAACCTCGTGCGCAACGCTGCCCAGGCCGCCTCCGAGCAGGCGTCGGGTGAGCGTCCTCGCGTTCGAGTGTCTCTGGATCGCCAGGGGGAGCAGGTGGTCCTGGACGTCGATGACAACGGTCCCGGTATCCCCGAGGATCAACGGAAGACCGTGTTCGACCCCTACGTGACCACCAAGAGCGACGGGACCGGTCTGGGTCTCGCGATCGTGAAGAAGATCGTGGTCGAACACGGCGGGCTGGTCACGGCGCTGCAGAGTCCTCTCGGCGGCGCGCGGCTCCGCGTGCGCCTGCCGGTGCTGGGGAGCGCAGCGTCCGACGCGGCGCTGGCGGCTCGCGGCGAGGAGGGGCCGATCTCTGCTCGGGCGTAGCTCGGGCTCGGCCCATCACGCCCTCTCCCCCCCCAAACCCCCGATCGAGGGGCAGACCTGGCGTGCTTGCGCCGAAGCGGAGGCTTTGTCGCGCGCATCACTGGCGAGGCAGGCCCACGTCGGGTAGAGCACGACGAAGATGAGCCGCGGCGACCCCCAGGCACCCAAGGCCAAGCAGCGCAAAGAGAACCCGAACCAGATCTACATCACTGCGGCGATGGTGCTGGTCGGCGCGCTGGTGTTCGGGCTGGTGCTGCTGCCGCGCTTCGATCCCGCCAAGAGCCCGCTGGTCTCCGAGGCTGCCCCCGACTTCGCGCTGGAGGTCATTCACGAGGGCGAGGAAGGCGCGCGTATTCGCTTGAGCAACCTCAAGGGCAAGCCGGTGCTGCTCGACTTCTGGGCTAGCTGGTGCGGTCCGTGTCGCATGCAGGCGCCGATCGTCGATCAGATCGCGCGGGAGTACGGCGACCGTCTGCACGTGGTCGGCGTTGACACGGGAGACGCACTGGAGCCGGCGCAGGTGTTCGCGAAGAGCGCCAAGCTCTCCTACCCGAGCGTCTTCGATCCCGACGGGGCGACCGCGAAGGGCTATGGCGTCTCCACGCTGCCCACGCTGGTGTTGATCGACAAGGACGGAACCGTGCGGATGGTGCGCTCTTCCGTCATGCAGCGCGACGCGTTGAAGGCAGCGATCGAGCCGCTCCTGGACTGAATCCCGCGTTCTGGGGCGAATTTCTGGGCGCCAGGGGTGGGCCAGCAGTGCCCTCCGGGGTAACCTTCGAATCCCCATCCAACGACTCGTTTCGAGGAGACTCCATGAGCAAGCGGTTCGAAACCTTCGAAGAGTTCTGGCCCTACTACGTGCGTGAGCACAAGAACAAGCTGACCCGGCGCTTCCACTTCGTGGGCACGGGGATGGCGCTTGGCTGCGCCGTCGGTGGCTTGCTCAGCGGGCGGAAGTCGCTGCTCCTGCTCGCCCCCGTGATGGGCTACGGCCCAGCGTGGATCAGCCATTTCTTCATCGAGAAGAACAAGCCCGCCACCTTCGACTACCCCACGTACAGCTTGCTTGCCGACTTCGTGATGTTCGCCAAGATGCTGAACGGCACCATGGACGACGAGGTAGAGCGGATCCTCGCGGAAGAAGCCGGGGCAGAGGACGGCGGGACGGAAGAAGAGCCGGAGATCGCCACCAACATGGCGACCGACGGTACGCTGCACTGAGCTGACGCCGTGCTGCGGGTCCCTCAGGACCTTGCGGCTGGTGGTCACACCGACTCACGTGTTGCCCGTTTGGCACACCGCGACACCCGAGCTAGCGCTGGGAGTGCGAAGTCGCGTGCGCGGCGAGGCCGGCCTGTCTCTCCCTGGTGCCATGCAAGTAGCTGAAATCAGGAGCAATGCCCGACGACGTGTGCGCATGAGCGCGGTCGGGAGACGCGATTCGTGTAGCTCCCTGGTTTGGCAAGGCGATTGCTCCCTCGAATAACCATGCAGCAAATCGAACAGGTCGCGGACGAGACATCTCGGGGGGAGCGCTGGGGTATGTGGATCGACGCCATCGTGCGTCTCGCAATGCTTGGCGTCGCTGCAGGCTGGCTCGCAGGCTGCACCACCCTGGGCCCGGTGCCCACGGTCACCGGACAGGCCGTGTCTCCCGAACCCAGGAGTAACCTGGAGGCGCAAGCGGCCGCGGTTCCCGGCTACTACCTGAGCAGCGCGGTGCAGTCCGAGCCCAAGGGCTCACCGATCCAGCAAGGGGCGGCCATGTTCGATCCCGAGGATCTGATCGGCGTCGAGGGCGTTGGGGTTGGTGGCCGCGTGGTCGGTGGTGGAGATGAGGGGCTGTATGGCGAGCCACTGGTGCGCTACCGCACCTACGTCGACTCCGAGGAGCGGTTTGCGATGGGTGGCTTGCTCTACGGAACCAAGGCCAGCGGCGGCGCTGACCACGCGAGCTACTCCATGACGCGCATCGGCGGCGAGTATGCCGTTGATTTTCTCCTCACCCCCAAGAGCAAGTGGGTCGAGCTGCACCTGAACGCGGGCGTCGGATTGCTGAGCCTGGACGCCAGCGGCCGCTACTGTCAG
Source organism: Myxococcales bacterium (assembly GCA_020430865.1). The sequence goes on along the minus strand of JAGQIY010001351.1, from coordinate 1,960 downwards.
GGCGGTGATGGGTTCGGAGCGGACTGCGACGATCGAGAACCAAACGTCTCCGCGAGCGTCAACGGCTTCTATCCGACGGTGTTCGCCGGCGCGAACTTCGACCTGTTCCGCCATCTGGACTCCGCGTTCCACGGCGCGCGCTTGGGTCTGCTATTTGCCGCAGGGCAAATGCCTCGAGTGGAGAACGCCGAGCAGGTGTCCGCCACGGGTTACGCGAGCGGCGGCGCTACGCTGACCTTGATGCTGGGTGGTCTCTAGCGCAGCCTGCCAGTCTGGGCTCCGCACTTTGCTCCCAGAGCGGACCTGCGGGAGCGCGGCAGCTAGTTGGAGTCGCCGTCTCCCCGCGCCAGCAGCTTGCGCAGCAGGTCGAAGGGATCGAAGCCGAGCAGACCCACGACGTCGCGATCTTCGACGGCCGCCTTGACGCGCTCGAACGCGGGAGCGAACGGGCTCGCATCGCCGAACAGGCTGCCAACACCGACCCGCTCGGCCAGGTCGCGAATCGCGAAGAACGCCGCGCGACCGGCGTCGACTCCCAGGGGGATGGCCAGGGCGGGGACGACGGGGGAGAGCACGACGTCGCGAGCCGCCACCGCCGCCGCCCAGCTGCCCGGCTGGGAAGACTCGCTCAGCTTCTGCAGCGTCTCGAGCTCTGCAAAGCAGCCAACCGCCACCGGACCCACGCGCTGCTCCACCGCCCTCAGCAGGTGTCGGTAGTCGCGGGTCCAGTCGCCGCTCACCAGGCCCATGTCCTCGCGCAGCTCCTCGGGCCCGAGCAGCAGGTCGAAGCCGTTGCCCCGCCGCCGCAACGTGACGCTGGTGAACAGGCTCCCGCGCTCGAAGACGCCGAGCACCAGCGCCTTGCCGTCGGGACAAACCAGGTCGAGCGCGCGCAGCTTGAGTCTCTGATTCGGTAATGGCCATGCGGAAATCTTCCAGGGCCATGCCTGGAGCTTGCCCGCCGCCTCGACCTCCTGGGCTGCTCGCAAGAACTCGACCACCTGGTCGAAGGCGTCGTGGTCGGGCACCAGCTTGTCCGCCCAGGCGTCCATCAGATCGTTGAGCGCCGACCACTCCAGCTCGACCGCCCAGCTGGCGTCGAACGCGCCGGCCAGCGACTCCAGGCTGACCGGCCACTCCAGCGCGCTCACCGAGCGCTCGCTGCGCGCGCCAGTCAGCTGGATGCGCCCGGTGCGCGTCGAGAGCAGCTTCACCGGCCGGCCGTCTGCCGTGACCACGATGACGCCACCACCGCTCTCGCTCGACGGCTCGACTCCCGGTCGCGGTCTGAAGGCCTTGGCGAGTCGGGTCCAATCCTGAGTCGTGAACCCCTCGAAGCGCAGATCGTTCGTGAACACGGCCGCAGTATACGAGCGACTGGAGCCGGGTTGCAGGGGGCGTGAGAGCGCAGTCGAAGCACGACGCGGTGGACTCGGATGCGAACCTGTAGCCGGCTTCCAGCGGCGGCGAAGCTGGCGCTCTTCTCCTGGTCGCTCACTCGAGGCGCGAGGCGAGCCGAGGAGCCATGAGGTGCGAGGACGGACGCTTGTCCGACGAGCAATTGAGCTATCCTGTAGAGGCTTGCCCGCGTGATTGGTGTCGCGGCCCGGGCTGGCTCTGCGCTGGTGAGCCTCGTGGGCTCGCCAGCGACTGTCCCGGACCACCCGGCGACAACTCCATGAAACCTCTCTCGGCCTGGCAGGCCGTGAGAATCCGCTCGTTCGTCCACCACTGCCGGACAGGTAGGGCCGTCTCATGCAGCTTCGTTCTTCCTTCATTCACCTCGTTTCCGTGGCCGCGCTGGTCTCTGCCTGCGCCAACTCCGAGAGCCTGGGCTATCGCGGCGGCTCAACTGGCGGCGGAGACAGCGGAGGCAGTGGCGCGAGCGGAGGCAGTGGCGCGAGCGGTGGCAGCGGCGCGAGCGGTGGCAGCGGCGCGAGCGGTGGCAGCGGCGCGAGCG
>JAGQIY010001350.1 GCA_020430865.1 Myxococcales bacterium | reverse complement strand
GTGGATGCGGAAGCCGTCGGAGCCGGCTCGACGGATGTAGTAGGCCTTGGCCTCGAGCGCCAACGCGGCGTTGTCGATGGACGTCGTGTCGACGTCGGGCTCTCCGAGCGCAAAGCGCAGCTCCGGCAGGTGGGCCACCTTGTCGATCTGGCCGCCCGACGATTCGAAGAGCGTCGCCGTCCCCACGCGGCCATGGATGTTCCGCAGCGGTCCCTTCGTGTCGGCGTCCAGGGCCCGGGCGTGGGCGGTGGCGCCCGCGATGTCGGTGTCGATGGCGGGGATCAAGCGTGGCTCGCCGAGCTGCCCGAGCACGACGGCGCGGAACTCCGGGACGTCGAGTGGAGCCGACCCGAGCGTCAGGAGGGGCTCCGTGCGCGCGTGCGTGAAGCCCTCGCGATACGCCCAGGAGATCCACTGGGCGAGCATGGCCAGGGTCCCGCGGGTCTGCTGGTACTGAGCGAGGGCCTGCCACTTGCGCTGGAAGACCGAGAGCGTCGACGGGTGGAACGGGTAGCAGGTCTCGAAGCGGGCCTGCAGAAACTCGCGCGCCTTCTTCTCGGTGGCCGTGGTGTCCACCGCCGTCCACTCGGGCGGGAGCTGCGCTCGCCGTTCGAAGCACCAGTCGGCGTACGCCTTCGCGACGTTCTTGCGCACCCGGTCGTTGCCGAGGTCCTCGAACAGCCGGCGGCGCACGACCTCGCTGATCTCGGCCTCGTCGTTGGCGATGAGCTGCTTGGCGACGCGGCCGATCTCCTTGGCGATGAGGTCCTGCCAACGGAGCTCCCAGTCATCCATCTCGGGCTTGCTCTGCGGGAGGCTGACCATCGCCGCGCACTTCGTCGTGCCCGTCATGCAGCGGACCAGGTTGCCGAGGAAGGCCCGGAAAGCGTCGGCTCGGTCCTTGTGGCGGTTGAGGTAGTTGAGGACCTCGTCGCAGAGCACGAGCACGCTGCCGCCGGCGACGTCGAACAGCTTCCGCAGGTTGTTGGTCCCCGGAGCCTTGTCGCGCCCCTCCGGCCCCAGCGCGCGCACACCCTCCTCGCCGGCGAGCTGACGCGCGATGTCGACCCACGGCGTCGGGTTCTCCTCGGACGGGTCCCATGCGTTGCCGACGAAAACCGCGACGCGCGACTTCGGTAGCGTCCGAAGGTGTGCCTGATCGACCAGAGCACGAACGCCGGCGTTGCCCATGCACTCGTCGGGGCTGTTGACTAGGTGGTAGAGCGCCGCGAGCGTGTGCGTCTTGCCGCCGCCGAACTGCGTGAGCAGCGCCATTACCGGAGCGGCGTTCTCGGTCTCGCCGGACAGCCTCCGCAGCGTCATGCCCGCGTGATCCTGCAGGCCCCGCGTGAAGCAGGGCCGCGAGAAGAACTGGACCGGCTGCCGGTAGTCGAGCGGCGCGGTCTTGGCCACAACCTGCTCGAGAGCGATCGCGAACTCGTCCGGGTTGAAGGAGCGGCCTTCGCGCACTTCCTTGCGTGGGATGACGACCTTGTACCAGGGCTGCATGCGGTGCTCCTCCCTACGGCCTCTTCATGCGCGTGAACAGCTCGGCGGCAGACTGCTTGAGCCGGGCGAGGTTGGCGTAGGCGACGGGCTCGAAGTCTCGATCGCCTGCGTACATCCGGTACCGCACGCCGTCGGTGACAACCACGTCGCGGACGATG
>JAGQIY010001349.1 GCA_020430865.1 Myxococcales bacterium | reverse complement strand
TCCCGCCGCGAAGTGCCGGGGCGACCGCTGCGTGAAGCTGGTGACGCTGCCCTATGCGATCCCAGCTGGGGGAAAGCTCCGAGCGCGACGCGCGATCTTCGACGTGCGGCTCGAGCTGGAGCAGGGGCGAGTGCAGCGCGCGGTGATCACCGGACCCGGGCTCTTCGACCGCCTGAGCGAGGCGCTGAGCCTGAGCGCGGTGCGCCCCGACGATCCCCTGGCGCACGCCGAGGCAATCGCGCGCGCCGTGCAGCTGACCGAGCAGATGCTGGAGCACAGCTTCCCCATGAGTCAGTGCTCGAAGGCTGCGATCAGCCCGGTGGTCGTCAGCCGCGAGTGTCTGGGGCGCCGGGTGCGAGTGGTCGCAGCGATCGAGCTGGGCGAGGAAGACCGGGTCATCTTCGAGCCCACCTGGCTCGCGCCGCTGGCTCTGGTGAAGCCCCCTGCGCCGCCTCCCACGCCGCGTCCCCGGCCGGCTCCGCGCCCTCCACCCAAGGACGCACCACCCGACTTCGAGCCGTGATCCGCCGCTCACGGGGCCTTCGGCAGGTTGCAGCGGTCGGCCTTGGAGGGCTATAGCGTGCCGGCACGCATCTTCGCGTAGTGATCTCACCCCCAGCAACCGATCAGCGATTGGTCCGAGCAGACGATGACCTTCGAGCCGCAGATCCCTTTCATCCAGCTCCCGGATCTCAAGCTCCTGAGTCGCGACGCGATAGGTCACGGGTTTCCACCCGTCGACCTGTCGATCAAGCCGTTCGGCACGCTGGTCGCGACCGGCGTCGCGCTCGGCACCTACCTCGCAGTGCGCCAGGCGAGGAAGCTCGGCTTCGGCGAGCGTGCATTCATGTCGTTCTCGTTCTGGGTGCTGGCGATCGGCTTCGTGGGCGGGCACTTCTTCGACACGCTCTTCTATTATCCCGAGCGGGTGGCGGAGAACCCGTTCCAGCTCTTCGCGCTGTGGAACGGCCTGTCGAGCTTCGGTGGATTCATGGGTGCCGTGATCGGGGCCTTCGCCTGGCAGTATCGCTACAAGCGCCCCATGTTGCCGTACGGAGACATCGTATGCAGCTCGTTCCCGGTGGGCTGGATGTTCGGTCGAATGGGCTGCACGGTGGCCCACGATCACCCCGGGTTGCTCTCCGACGCCTGGTACGCGGTGCAGTATCCGGGAGGGGGTCGGCTCGATCTCGGGATGATCGAGATGCTGCTGACCATCCCGCTGGCCGCAGCGTTCCTCTACTGGCGCCGCAAGCCGCACCCCTGGGGCTTCTACCTGAGCCGCTTCGCGATCCTGTATGCGCCAGTTCGCTTCGTGCTCGACTTCCTGCGTGCGCGAGACCTGGCGATCAGCGACAACCGCTACGCGGGGCTGACGCCGGCCCAGTGGCTGGCCGTGGCGCTGTTCGCGGCTGGGGTGTGGCTCGCGCTCAAGGTGAAGGGCCAAGAGCCGGAGAACCCGCCAAAGCCCCCACGTGAGCTGCGCAACCTGCCGCGCAAGCGGCCAGCGAACGCCTGAGCCGATCGCCTCAGACGACCAGCTGAATCGCGCTTGGTATTAATTCCGCGCGGATAGGGAGCCTGCCGGGCGTCTCGCCGTCGTTGTCGATCAGCACCTCGGCGACGTCGTCCAGGGGTCTTGCCTCGAGGCGCTTGCCGCGGCAGCTGAGCACCTGGTGTTGCCCCACGTGGGTGCCCTTGTAGACACGGGGGGTCATCGCCAGGCTGCGGCCGGCGCTGATGTCTCCCAGGGCCACGATGTCGAACCATCCGTCCCCGGGGTCGGCTTCGGGGGCGATGTGCATCCCACCGCCGAAGTACTGGCCGTTCGCCACCGCGACGTTGAGGATGGGACCGATCAGCCAGGGTTCGTCGTCGACCCGTACCTCCACTGGCACGTTGCGATAGCTCAGCAGTGCGCGGAAGGTCCCGAGGAAGAACGCGGCCTTGCCCCCCAGCCACTTGGGGCCCGCGTTCACCAGGCGGTCCGTCAGTCCCCCGATGCCAAAGCTCATGATGTTGAGGAACGCGCGGGTCACCTCGGCCTTGCCATCCGAACAGCGCAGCACTCCCAGGTCGATGGAGCGCGTCTTGCCTCGGCCGAGGCGCCTGGCGGCGTCCTCGATGGACTCCTCGAAGCCGAACGTCTTGCGAAAGTCTCCCCCCGTTCCCGCGGGGATCAAGGACAGCCGGGGGCCGGGGAGAAACGCTCCCGCGGTGTCCAGGTAGCCCTGGCTGACTTCATTGAGGGTGCCGTCTCCGCCCACCACCGCGACGGTCTCGATGCCCGCTTGGCGGGCTTCGTTGAGCAGCTCCGTCGCGTGACCGGGCGCCCGGGTTTCCCGGATTTCGAAGTCGACCCCGGCACCTGCGAGGGCACGACGGACCTCCGGCAGGCGAGAGGCCGCGCGTCCGCTTCCGGCCTTGGGATTCACGATGACGTGCGTACTCATGGTCGAGCGCATCTGAGCACGCCTAGGGACGGGATTGCACCCTTCACGACGCGGCCACCGGCGAGCGTGCAGCGACCGAGTCGGCGGCAGCGTGCAGCGACGGAGTGCGGTGAGGGAGTGCGGTGAGGGAGTGCGGCGACGACCAAGTCGGGCAGCACCCGAGTGGGGGCAGTTAGAGCCCGCTGGTCGTGGCTCCGAATCGCACGGGCTCGAGTTTGTGCCACCTTGACGGCGTGTGGGCGCCCGGTATCGTAATCTCTCCACAGCCGACCGGCGGACTACCACTACGAGGGGACGAAGTAACAACCCATGGAAACCGACGACGGTCGCAAGCTCTTCGTCGGGGGCTTGCCCGATGTCATCAGCGAAGACGTGCTCCGACAGCTATTCGAAGCCACCGGGGGCAGCGTCGTTGACATCAGTTTGCCGAGAGATCGCAACACAGGGCGTCCTCGAGGCTTCGCATTCGTAACCATGAGTAGCGCTGGGGAGGCGGAAGCTGCCCGACGCTCACTCGACCGCTCGAGCCAAGCTGGACGCACGATTTCCGTGCGTGAGTTCCACTCCGAGCCCCGCGGCGGCGCCGCGGCAGGCGGCGAGCGTCCGCGGCGTGAGCGGCCAGAAGGCGGCGCGCGCAGTGGGCCGCCGCCGGATCGCAACAACGACAAGACGCTCTACATCAGCAACCTCCCTTACGACGCTTCGCGGGAGGAGCTGGAGGGCCTGTTCAGCGAGGCCAACGCGGGCAATGTCGCCCGCATCCACCTGCCCATCACGCCCGAGGGCAGAGGGCGTGGGTTTGGCTTCGTCACCATGGACACGACGGAAGCAGCGGAGCAGGCGGTCGTCCTGATGCGCGAAGCC
>JAGQIY010001348.1 GCA_020430865.1 Myxococcales bacterium | reverse complement strand
GGCGACGGCGCAAACCGCGATCAGGACAACTACTTCACGGTGATCGGCCGCATCGACGACGTGCTCAACGTGTCGGGTCACCGCATCGGAACGGCGGAGATCGAGAGCGCGCTGGTGAGCCACGCGTCGGTCGCCGAAGCCGCCGCGGTCGCGCGCCCCGATGACCTGACCGGGCAGGCCCTCGTGGTCTTCGTGACCCTGAAGCCAGGCTTCACCCCGAGCGCCGAGCTCGGGACGCAGCTCAAGGCACACGTCGGCGAAGAAATCGGCAAGTTCGCCCGCCCCGCAGAGGTGCGCTTCGCCGACGCTCTGCCAAAGACCCGTAGCGGCAAGATCATGCGTCGGCTGCTCAAGGACGTCGCGGCCGGCCGCGAGACTCAGGGGGACATGTCCACGCTGGAAGACCTGTCGGTGATAGCCAAGCTGCGCGGAGACGAAGAGTAGGCCGAGCCAGGCGCGCCGGGCGTCTCCCCAGGGAAGCGTTCGGCGGCGCTCCGACCAAGCCCCTCAGCGATCGGTGTAGGAGTAGCGGGCGGTGTAGGTCATGAAGCCGCTGCCGCTGCCTCCGCCAGAGGCGCTCAGCGGGCCCTTCATGGTGACCAGCAGTAGCCTGGAGGTGCTCACGTCGAGTTCCATCGTTCCGCTCAGCTTCGAGGCAATCTTCACCACGTCCCGTTCATCCCGCATATCGAGGCTGAGGTCGAAGGTCGCCACCTTCGAGCCGCCCTGGTCCTTGGTGCCGGTATAGGTCAGTGTGCCGCGTTCCAGCTGCGCCCCCGTGGGGACGAGGCTAGCCGGCATCGGCAACGACTGCCCCACCTTGAACTCGGAGTCGGGCAGAAACGACACCGGGCCAACGCCGAGGTCGTCGTCCTTGACGTCCTTGAGCTGGGCAGCGCTGGGCGCCTGGCCAGCGGCGGTGACGATCTCCTTCTGACCGCGACTGACGTCGACGATGAAGGTCTGGCCCTGAGCTGCGCTGGTCTCGGCCTTCCCGTTGGTCTCGTTGCGCTCGATGACGTACTCGACTTGCATCCGACTCGGCGTGTTGCCCTCGACGCTCAGCACCTGGACTCGACGCTGAGAGGAGCTGGCGAGCTTCACTTGCTTGCCGTTGGCCTCGAGGTCGATCTTCAGCTCCTCGCGGATCTCCGCCTGGTCTCCGATGACTGGCGTGCGCAGAGCACCGCCCGTCGCCGCCACGGTGTTCGAACCGTCGCTGCTCGCGACGACGACGATGACGACCACCAGGACCACCAGCACCAAGCCACCACCAACGGCGATGCCGAGCGCGCCGATCGCGCAGCCACCGAGGGCGCCCTTCGCCATCGCGCTGGACCCGCCCCGAACGACGCTCGGAGCGCTGACCGCCTGAGAACTCGACGGCGGCGCAGAGCCCGGCGAGCCCGTCGCGGAATGCGACCCTGCGGCGCCCGCGAAAGACGGCTGCGCGGCCACGGTTGCGGCGAGCTCGGCAGCGCTCGGGGAAGGCGGGCGGGGCGGGGCCACATCCATTACCGCAGGGATCAACGCTGTGCCCTGGACGGCGGATCCGCCAAGCTCCGTCTGCGCGAGCGCGGGGTCGAAGACGCCCATCGCCTGCGTCCCCTTGCTGCTCGTGCCGACGACCTGCTGGGTAGCGGCGGCTCGCGTCTCCGGGATCTCGGTCGAGGGGATCTGGGTTGCCGGAAGCTGGGTCGGCGCCGCCAGACTGTCAGCTTGCGTGGGCACACCACTCGGGGCTGACAGGGTCGAGGGTCCCTGTGCCACGCTTGCGGGAACGCTACCCGGAAAGCTCGGACGACCAGGGGCGGCGCGTTCGGGCTCTGGAACCGTGACCGCCTGGCTCTGGGCTCCGAGGATCGAATGCACGCGTCTGGCGGCAGCATCCAGGGGCACGCCCGCCAACACCTTGCGCAGCCCCTTGAGCACCGCCGCCGCGTTCTCGAAGCGCGCGTCGGGATCGACGTGCACGCACTTGGAGAACCAGGTGTCGAAAGCCTGGGGATACGGCAACGCGGCGTCGAGGGTCGCGGCTGCGTGGCCCGCAGGTGGGATCACCGCGGCGCCGTGGGTGGGATCCGTTGCGTCCGGAGCATCCCAGAAGCTGCGCCCAGTCAGCATGAAGAAGCCGACGAGGCCGAGCGCCCAGACATCGATGCGCGGATCCTGCCCTCGCCCGGCGGACTGCTCGGGGGCCTTCCAGAGCTTCTCACCCGTGTCGACGAAGCGCGCCACGCCGAAGTCGAGCAGGTTGATCGAGAAGGCCATGCCCACGCGACGAGCCGAGGCGAAGAAGAAGTTCTCAGGCTTCAGGTCCCCGTGTGCCTCACGCCTCTGATGCGCCTTCTGAAGCGCCCGACAGCTCTGATCGAACAGCTCGATCACGTGGGGAGCGGACAGCGGTCCCTTGCTCCGCACCCGCGCGCTACCGTTCTCCCCGCGCAAGAGCTGCATGACGAACCACGGGGTCGCATCCGCAGCACGCACCCCCGTGCGAAACACCTCCACATAGTGCTCGCGGTCGAGCTCCCTCCCGGACCGCAGCACGCGATCGAACTCCGCCGGATCGAACCCAGGGGCGATCACGTGGGAGTGGATCAGCTTGAGCGCACGCTGACGTCCGGACTCCAGCTCCTCGACGTTGTAGATGGCTCCCATGTGCCCGGTCGCGAGCATGCCGAGCACCCGGTAATCCTCGAAGGTCGCGCCCGTGGCGAGAGCAGCTGGAGAGCCCACGCTCCGATGCTACACGACGACCTGTCCCACCAACAGAGCCTCCATCCCGACCCACCGCCCTGACCAGCGCGCTGGGTCGGATGACCCACACCTGCACACGCTCGACGGCTCGAATATCAGTCGCTGATATCCAGATCGTGGGTTGGCGGCGTCCGCCCTTGATATGGTCTCGGATCGTGGCGCGAACTCGCTATCTGATCATCGGTGATGGCGGCGCAGGCATCACCGCTGCCGAGACCATTCGCGCCGAAGACTCCGCCGCTTCGATCGGGATCCTCACCGACGATCCCAACCCTGCCTATTTCCGCGCGGCTTTGACTAACTTCCTCCTGGGGGAACTGAGGGAAGACCAGATCTGGGCGGTACCTCCGGACTACTACGAGGCGGCGCACATCCATCGCATCTTCACCCGCGTGGTTGGCCTGGACCCCAAGCAGCAGCGCATCAACCTGAGCAACGGCAGCAGCGAAGCCTACGATCAGCTGTTGCTCGCGAGCGGAGCGCGGGCTCGACACCCCGACTTCCCGGGCTCTCAGCTACCCGGTGTGATGACCCTGCGCACGGTGCAGGACGTGCGCGCCGTCCTCGACTCGGTGCGCGCCGGCCGGGTGAAACATGCCGTCGTGCTCGGCGGAGGTGCCCTCGGGCTCGAGTGGGCTCACGGCATGCTCGAGCACGGCGTGAAGGTGACCCTGCTCGAGTTCGCGCCGCGGCTCTTGCCGCGCTCGCTCGACCCCGTCGCCTCGGATCTGCTCGCTGCACGCCTACGCAAGGCGGGTATCGACGTGTTCCTGGGTGACGTGGTGGAGCAGGCTCACGCTGGCCCCGATGGTCACCTCGCCCGCGTGACGACCAAACAGGGCCGCATCCTCGAGGTGCAGATGGTCGCAGCCGCGATCGGCGTGATCCCGAACTCGGAGTTCCTGAAGGGCAGCGGAGTCGAGCTGCATTCGCGAGGCGCCATTCTGGTCAACGACCGCATGCAGACCAACATCCCGGGGGTCTACGCGGCTGGGGATTGCGCGATGTTCAACGGGCAGGCGCTCGCCCTGTGGGAGCCGGCGCGTGCACAGGGGCGCATCGCTGGACTCAACATGTCTGGTGTCGACGAGCGCTACAGCGTCGGCGAGCACTACTTCGCCACGCGATTGTTCGATCTGGATTTCGCAGCTGTGGGCAACGTGCAGGACCAGGACGGGGGCGAGGACCTTGTTGATTTTCCGCGCGGCACCGGCAGCATCAGCTATCGTCGGCTAGTAGTCAAGCAGGGCAAGCTGGTCGGCGCGCTGATGGTCGGTGAGCGAAGCGCCCGCGTGCGCGTGACGGGGCGAGCTTTGAAGCGCCTGGTCGATGCGGGCATCGACGTCAGCGACGTGAAGCACCGGCTCCTCGATCCGGGCTTCGACGTCAAGGCGTTCCTCCACTCGAACCGTCTCGTGCAGAAGCAATCCGGAGGGACGTTGCCTCCGCCCGGCGCAACGCCCGGCTACCGGGCCACGATGACCATCGCCGCAGCCTCCCTCACCCCCCCCGCCAAGGAAGACACCGAGAAGAAGACGCTGGCGTCATTGGGCGAAGTCGCGAAGCGCGCCGCCGAAGAGGTGGAGCAACGACGCGAGCAGGCCAGCCCCGCGCCCGTCCAGCTCAGCATCGGTCTCCGCGCGGCAACATCGACGATGCCAGCCGTTGGCGCTGAGCCGAGTGGACTCGACGCGAGCCTCTATCTCGAGACCGTTCAGGGCGCCGGCCAGCGCTGGCAGATTCCGGCACAGCCGCTGAACATCGGCACGGACTCCACCTGCGAGGTGAAGCTCACCGACCCCCACGCCGCCGTGATCCATGCACAGATCGTGCAGCATGGCGAGAGGCTCTACCTGCGCGATCTCGGCAGCCACAGTGGCACGAGAGTCAATGGCCAACCGTTGACGCACGTTCACCCCCTGAGCCACGGCGATCGCATCGAGATCGGCAACACCCGGCTCGTGCTCGACTGCCCGAGGTTGCCCGCCAACGCCGAAACCCGCATGCCCCAGGCGCCCAGCTCCCAGGCGGCGAGCGGACCTCGCGCCCCGCGCCTGGAGTTCCGCTCGGGGCACTCCTTCGGTCTCAGCGTGGCCCTCGGGAGCCATCCGGTGACGATCGGCAGCGATCCTCGCTGCCATTTCCGCGTGGCAGACATGAGCGTCGGGCCTCAGCACATCGCCTTGCGCTACGTGAACGGTCGGGCATACGTCATGGACCTGGGGGCGGCGTCGGGGACCACTCTCGCAGGGCAGCGCCTGACCCCACGTCAGGAGGTCGCCCTGAGCGAGGGCGCCGAGGTGCGACTGGGAGAGGTCCTCGCCGTCTACACCGAGGCTCCCTTGGTCGCGCGAGGGAGTCTCCTGGACGGCAGCGCACAGCTGGCCGTGATCGCGGGACGATCCCTCGGCCACACGGTGCGCATCGGCGACCGGTTGTATGTAGGGACCCACGGCGAGTGCGGTCTGGTGCTTGCGGATCCCGGCGTCGCGTCGGTGGCCCTGGAGATCACGCGACTGCAAGGCGACTTCTTCGTGCGCGACCCTTCCAGCGGCGGCGGCAGCAGCAAGGGCGGCGTCCCGATCGGTGCCCAGGCCGTGCCGCTTCGCCATCAGGAGGTGCTGATGGTTGGCGGCGCGATGCTGCGCTTCGAGGAGGTGCCATGAGCCATCTCGACACCTTGCAGGCCGAAGATTACTCCGAAGAGGTCGCCGAGCTCGCGCTGAGCCAGGCCATGGCCTGCATCGGCTGCAACGACTGCATGTTGGCTTGTCCGATCTCTCAGTCGCGCAACGTGACCATCGCGGAGCTGAACGCCGCGGTGCACCTGCCGACGATCAGCGACCCTCGCGTCGCCGATTTCGTGACCGCGTGCACGCAGTGTGGCCAGTGCGTACCAGCTTGCCCCGCGGATCTGAGCCGGGCCAACATGGTGCTCTACAACAAGATGAAGGTGGAGGACGACGTCCCCGACTACGACCTCCTGTTGCAGACGGCGCAGGGCGCCACGCCGTCGGGCTGGTCCCTGGACGAGCTCTCGGAGCAGCTGACCGAGTTGCCCTTGTTCAGCGGCGCGAGCCCGAGGGATCTGCGACGCATGGTGCTGCAGAGCACGCTGCGGTTCCTCCAGCCGGGCGAGGTTCTGTGCTGGGAGGGCAGCTTCCACGAGCGCCTGTTCGTGGTGCTCGAAGGCTCGCTGGAGCAGAGCAACCGTGGCCTGCGCGGCGAGCACATCCGCATCCTCGTGCTCTCTCCAGGGTCTTTCTTTGGGGAAATGGGCGTGCTCGCCGACGCTCCCGAGCCCTACACCGTGCACGCGCTGGAGCGCTGCATCGTGGTCGAGGTACCAAAGGTCAGCGTGCTCCGGCTCACGCGACACGCCCCGAGCTTCAAGCAGACCCTCGAGCACCTGTATCAGAAGCGCGCGCTCTGGAGTTATGCGAGCAACCCGGGAGCCCTCGGGGTGCTGCCCGAGGCGGCAGTCGAAGATCTATTCGCGAACGCCAAGCTGCAGCTCGTGGCAGCTGGCGAGACCTTGTTTGCGCAGGGCACGCCCCCCGCGGACGCCTTCCTGGTGCGTAGCGGCTTCCTGCGCGCCAAGCAGCGCACGGAGAGGGGCGAACGCCTGCTCGTCTACTTCCGCGAAGGCGACGTCTTCGGCCTGCTCGACTTCGTGGAGAACAGCGGAGTCCGCCTCTATTCCACCGAGGGCGCTAGCCGCGCGGAAGTGATTCGCATCCCAGGCTCCGCGATCCGGGAAGTGCTGGCGGAGTACCCCGACGCGCAGAGCGCGCTGCTCCGCGGCAGCTTCGACAGCGACCGCCTGGCGCGCTCGCCAAACATCGGCTGGGGCGGAGTCGCCGCCCACGGTGACGCGGGGCCCAGCCTGCACGTCTTGGTCGAGGAAGGGCTGGCCAAGGGGCGCGAGGTGCTGGTGGTCGACCAGAACCTGTGCACGAACTGTCAGAACTGCATCGACGCTTGCGGACGCCGCCACGGCTACAGTCGGCTCCAGCTGCGCGGCCTGCAGATCGATCAGTACCTCTTCCCCACCGCCTGTCGCCACTGCGACGACCCCGCCTGCTTGATGTGCAGCGTGAGCGGGATCGTGCGCCTGCCGAGCGGCGAGATCCGCATCATCGAAGACAACTGCATCGGCTGCGGCGCATGCGCTTCACGCTGTCCGTACGGAAACATAAGCATGCACGCGGTCGCCGAGGAGAAGCCGGGCCTGTGGCCGCGCTTGATGGACTTCATCGCAGGGGGGGAGAGGGAGCGCCGGGCGAAACAGGAGCTCGAAGTCAAGAACCAGCGCATCGCCGTCAAATGCGATCTGTGCTCCGGCTACTCCGACTACGCGTGCGTCAAGGCCTGCCCAGTGGGCGCGGCGTGTCGCGTCGACCCGGCCGTCGCCTTCGCCGACCTGCTGAAGGAAGGAGGCCCTGGCCATGTCTAGGCGGCTGCGCAAGCCGAGAGGCCTCGAGTCGAACGTCTGGTGGCTCGTCCTCTTCCTGGTGACTGCGCTGGCGAGCTGCAGCCTCACCCAGGCCTACAAGACCATCGCCGGCGTGGTGCGCGGCTACACCTTCCTTGGGGTGCTGCTCGGCTTGCTGGCGACGGCGCTCTTCTTCTCCACCTTCTTCTTCTCGCTGCGCAAGCGCACGCTGCAGGAGAGCAAGGTCTTCGGGCGCGGCACGATGATGGCGTGGATGTCCTCCCACGTCTGGCTGGGCTTGCTCGCGCTGCTGGTCGCCTGGGCGCACGCCGGCAACGGCGTCTTCAGCTTCAACGCGTCGACAGGAAAGACACTGTTCGGCGTGATGGCGTTCGTGGTGGTGAGCGGCGTCGTCTGGCGCCTCGCCTACCTTCGCGTACCTCCACAGGCGGCGAAGCAGGTCGGCAACTACAACCGAGCGGCGACCGAAGACCGCGCTGCCGAGCTGCTGACGGAGATCGAGAAGCTGTCGGCTGGTCGAGGCGAGCGCTTTCGAGACGTCAAGCTCGAGCTGCTCGAAGGACGCGAGCTCGCCGAGCAGGAACGCTCCAGAGTAGCCGCCGAGCTGCCAGAAGCCGAGCGAACCGTCTTCGTCGAAGTCGCGTCGCTGATCGATCAGCGACGCGCGGAACTGGCGAAGCTGAAGAAGCAGGCAAAGTTCACCGAACGCCTGCAGATGTGGCGCGCGACTCACGTGCCGCTGGGGCTGATCCTCGTGGTGCTGATCCCGCTGCACGTCTGTGGCGCCTGTGACATGCCCTCGAAGGTCCTTCCCGTGGGCGCCGTACCGAACGCTACCCTGGGCGGGCTGCACTCGGCCGACGACTGCGTGCAATGCCACAAGGAAATCGTCCAGCAGTGGCGGCACTCGATGCACGCCCACGGCATGACCAGCCCGGTGATGGTCGTACAGAACAATCAGGTCGCCGCGCTGATCCTCAAGGACGCTCCCTCCCCCGATCCCAAGAAGATCTGTGTGAACTGCCACGGCCCCATCGGCTCGAACCTCAACTCCCAGACCGAGCTACCCTTCAGCGGGTTCCCCCTCGGAGACTCCGACTACCTGAACGAGGGCATCACTTGCTCGGTCTGCCATCAGTGGAACGGAACCCCGGTGACCGGGGGCGGCGGCCTCGCCGAGTGGGCCAAGGGCCTGAAGCCCGGCAGCACCTTCTTCGGTCCCCGAGACGATGCCGTGGG
Source organism: Myxococcales bacterium (assembly GCA_020430865.1). The sequence continues at coordinate 942 of JAGQIY010001348.1, read as the reverse complement.
GAACGCGTACCACTCCAGCGAGAAGATCCCCCTCTTCGACAACCCTGACCAGCTCTGCCGCAACTGCCACGTGGTCGCCTACGACACCTCCGGAGACGGCCGCATCACGAAGGGGCAAGACCTGGTGCTGCAGCAGCTGTTCGACGAGTGGACGGACTATCAAGCCGCAGGCAACCCCGACACCTGCGTGAGCTGTCACATGCCGTTCTCCGGCTCGCACCGCGCAGCGAGCAACGCCTGGCCGATCTTCGAAGCGGACGGCTTGCTGCCGAAGCGCGCGGTACGAGACCACTCCTTCGTCGGAGTCGATTACCCGATCAACGTCAGCCCGAGCGAGGATCCGCACCGCGACAAGCGCCTCGCGCTCCTGGCCAGCGCCGGCACGCTCAGCCTGAGCGGCGTGCAGAACCTCGGCTCCAGCGTCGCCTTCAACGTGACCATCAGCAACACCGGTACCGGGCACAACCTGCCGAGCGGCTTCGCCTTCGTGCGCCAGATGTTCGTCGAGGTGCGCATCGTCGATTCCGCCGGGCAATTGGTTGGCAGCTCCGGGGTGCTGTTCAACAACACAGACGACCTGTGTGACTCCACCACGATGGATGACCCAACGAACCCCGTGCGCCAGTTCGTGCAAGGGTGTTCCCAGAGCGATCCTCAGCTCGTGAGCTTCCAGCAACTCCTGCTCGATCGCATCGAGCCCAAGGTCGACGCCAGCGGGCAGATCGAGGTGGACGCTCGGGGAGACGCGGTGCTCGCAAAGCCTGCGGGGGCCGTCGAGGTCGTCATCCAGCACACCACGAGCGGCGCGGTCAGCCGCGTGCGCCCCTTCGACAGGAAGCCGGTGAAGCCCATCCCCCCCGGGCAGAGCAGCACGTTCGCTTACAAGCTGCCCGTGCGCGGCCGCGCAGCGCAGCTGCAGGTGACGTTGAAGATGCGAGCGCT
>JAGQIY010001347.1 GCA_020430865.1 Myxococcales bacterium | reverse complement strand
GTGGTCTCTCCGAGCGCGGAGATCGGTGAAGGTGTCGTCGTGTTGCCGCGCGCCGTCATCCACACCGGCGCTCGTATCGGCGCGCATGCCGTCATCAATACCGGTGTGATTGTCGAGCACGACTGCAAAATCGGCGAAGGTGCCAGCATCAGCCCCGGGGCATGTATGGCAGGGCGCGTCACGGTGGAGCGCGCCGCATTCGTGTCCGTAGGGGTCACCCTGGCCCCACGAATCACCGTCGGGGCAGCGACTGTGGTCGGTGCCGGCGCAGTCGTGGTATCCGACCTTCCACCGGGGGTGCTCGCCCTCGGCGTTCCCGCGAAAGTCGTGCGTACCTCACTGGATGGTTTCGAATTCGCGCGACTGCTCTGAGAATTCTGCGAGAGAAGACGACGGACCATGGCCGAGAATCCGGACGCGCGTTACCCCGACATCTCGCTCTCCGTCGTCATCCCTGCGTACAACGAAGAGCAGAACCTCGCCGCGAACCTGCCGCGCGCGCTCGACACGCTCAGGCGCATGGTCGGCACATTCGAGCTCATCCTCATCAACGACTGCAGCAAGGACAAGACCGGCGCCATCGCCGACGAGCTCGCAGAGGAGCACCCCGAGCTGCGCGTCTTCCACAACGAGAAGAACCTCCGTCAGGGCGGAACGCTCGCCCGGGGCTTTCGCCTCGCAAAGTACGACTGGGTCATCCACAACGCGATGGACTACCCGTTCGACTTCGAGGATCTGCCGTTGCTCCTCGACCACCTTCCCGAGGCTGACATCGTCGTCGCATCGCGGCGCACCTATCCTGGCATCACGGTGCCGCGCAAGATGGTGAGCTTCGCCAACCGCGCGATCCTCTGGACGCTCTTCGGCGCGACCGTGAAGGACTACAACTTCATCCAGCTCTACCGCCGCACGCTGCTCCAATCGATGCAGACGTTCTCGCAGGCAACGAGCTTCATCACACCCGAGAAGATCATCCGTGCCCATGCCGCAGGCCTGAAGGTCGTCGAGGTCGAGGTCGAGTACCACCGTCGCGAGGTCGGCACACCGTCGTCGGCGAATGTCACCAACATCAAGCGTGCCCTCGGTGACATGGGCAAGCTCTGGCTCGAGCTCAAGCTGGGAACCCCGCGCAGCAGGACGTGAGCCGTGCGTGACATGCAACCGAGTAGCCCGTGAGCCAGCCTTCCCGCACGCGTTCTCTCGTCGTCTTCGGCGCCAAGCTCGTCGTTGCGGTGGTGCTCCTCACCTGGCTGGTGCGATCCAGCTCACTCGATTTCTCGGTTCTCGGTCGCATCGTCGACACGCCGCTTCTCTTCGCTGCGAACCTCTCGTGTTGGCTCTTCGGATCCATCATCCTGGCGACGTTCCGGTGGAGAACGCTCTTGCGCGCCGTCGGGGCCGAGGTCGGCGTCGGGCGTGCGCTCATGCTCCAGCTCACGGGTCTCTTCTTCAATCTCGTCATTCCCGGCAACGTCGGCGGCGACGTCATCAAAGCTCTCTACGTCGCGCGTGATCAGAAGACGGACGTGCGCGGGGGCGTCCTGCTCATCGTCTTCGTCGAGCGATTGAGCGGGCTCATGGGGCTCGTGGGCATCGCGAGCATCGTGCTGCTGGCGCGTGGACCTTCCCTCTGGAACAACGCGTCGTTCCGACCGCTCGTGAGCGTGGTGCTCCTGCTGGGGTTGGGTTT
>JAGQIY010001346.1 GCA_020430865.1 Myxococcales bacterium | reverse complement strand
TCCGTCGCGAGGGACTCGCCCAAGGGCTCGAGCAAGGGCTGACTGAGACTCAGGCTTCCGTCCTGGGCCCGGGCGTCTCCCCAGCGCTCCAGTGGGTGCTGCGCGGGGACCAGCCAGGTTGCCTGAGCGGCCGTCGGCCCTCGAGTCTGGCAGAGCGCGAGGTGCTCCTTCGCTCGCTTCATGCGGGCGGCGACCTGCAGATCCGCTGGTAGTCGTCTAATCGGGTCCACGTCCAGTGTGATCAGGAGCTCGACCGCGCCCGCGTCCAGTGCGTCCCAGAGCTCGGACAGCGGAGCGCCTTCGAGCAGAGGCGAGGTCACGTAGCGCAGCGTGTGGCTGGGGCTCTCCAGGACTCGATTGACTGCGTGACACAGCACCTGCACCGGAGCTGGTTGACGGGGGCCGCAGAGCACCAGCGAGCGTCGGCGGTTGCGGCTCAGATCGTCGGCCAGGGCGCGGAGGAACGGAAACCGTCGACTGGTCGCCGTTGGCGTCTCGAGGAGCCGCAGCAGGTCGGCCATTGCCCCGTGGATATCAGTCGCATCGACCGGGAAGCGCCGATCGGCGCTCGCGCCGGTCACGCTCAGGGAGCTCTCCAAGACGTAGAGGCGGTTGGGGCTCTCCTCTGCGCTCTGCAGCCGCCGGCGCTCGCCCCATTGACCGCAGTAGCGCAGGTCCATGGGCCCCGAAGCGGCCAGGAAGTCGCTGTCGATGCAACACACCCGGTCCGCGAGCGCGAGATCGTAGATCGGCTCCAAGCGTCGCCCGAACGTCAGCCGCGAGGCGTCGCCAGCGGCGGTTTGGCTCAGGAAGTGGACCCGCGCTCTCGGCAGGCGTTGACGAACATCGTCGAGCGTCCGTGCGAGGAGCGGAGAGGTGCTCGGCGGCAGCACGATCGCCAGTCCTTCGCCGCGCTTGGCTTCCAGTGTGGCACGCCGTTCCCTGAGCCAGCGCCGAAGCTCGGTCAGCGAGCCTGGCGAATCGTGCCGGGACACCACTCCGCAGCGCTGTTCGGAGTAGAGGTCGAGCAGCGCCGCCTGCTCGGCGCGGCCGCTGGCGCCCGTGCTCGCCGGGTGCTCCGGGTTGCCCTCGAGCTTGGTTGGCCTTCCGCCATGACACGCAGCCAGGACGCCGATCCCGAAGCCGTCCCGAGTGAGCGTGGTGGCGTAGTGCTGCGTGCGGCCTGGGATCAGCTCAGGCGGGCGGCTCACGTAAGGGATGATCTCTTCCTCGGGAGCGCGCCGACAGGCGGCGCTCAACCCGGCGCCCACGAGCGTCGCGAACGCGCGGCGGCTGATCCGGGGCGCGACCGGCAGTTGACGCCGCGTCATCGATGACACCCGCTGCAGTGGGTTGGTGGGTTCACATCATCGAGCGAAGGCGACACCCCTGCTTCGTCTGGCTCATAGCCCATCTTGGTCACCTCGCTCGCGGGCCGTATCGAGGGCGCTGGGTTGCGATGGCAGTCGAGGCAGAAGCCCATGGTGAGCGGCTTGGCCTGTCGAACCCGCGCCATCTGGTCGACTCGGCCGTGACAGGACTCGCAGCCCACCCCCGCGCTCACGTGCACGGAGTGATCGAAGAAGACGAAATCCGGTAGTGCGTTGACCCGGACCCAGCGGATCGGCTCGTCCTCGAAGTAGCTCCGTCGCACCGGTTCCAGCTGGGGTGAATCCGTGTGGATCTGGGCGTGACAACCCATGCATAGCGACGTCGATGGGACTCCAGCCTTGGGCGAGCGCCAGGCATCGAAGTGGCAGTAGCGGCAGTCGATCCCGTCGTCGCGCACGTGGTGACGATGGTCGAACTCCACGGGTTGATCCACGCTGTGGCCTTCGCCCGTGTACAAGGGAGAGCGCGCACCGAGGATCAGCAAGACACCCAGGCCGAGGGCAGCGAGGGGTAGCAGCGCACATGCCGTGCGCACCACGGTGTTCGACCAGCGGGGCAGCGGGGGAGTCACCTCTGGGTGACTCCACTACCCGAACCAGGAAGAAGCGATGAGCAGCAGGCTCGTCACGCTCAACATCACGAGTGCGGACAACGTCGGACGATGCGCGGCGAGCCACGCTGCCGGACTGCTGTTCGTCGCCCGATCGTCGAACCTTCCATGGGCGCCGTAGTCGCCGCTCAGCGGCTCGAACAGGTTGTCTTCGCGATCGGGCTCGATGGGCTCACGGGTTTGTTGACCCGAGTAGCCCTTGTCCGCCAGATAGCGGTCGAGCAGGCCCGAGAGGAAGCGGGAGCCCCAGATTGTTTTCCAGGTGGAAGTACCGACCCAGACCTCTCTGCGATCCTGACCAACGATCGCGGCCACCGATCGTGCAACGACCTCTGGTTGATAGATGGGCGGGACGGGCTGAGGCTGGTGTGAGAGTCGAGTCCGACACCAGCTGAACTGCGGGGTGTTGACCGCAGGAAGCTGGACCATCGTCAGCTGGATGTTGGCGTTGTCGTGGAGCAGCTCGCAGCGCAGCGAGTCAGTGAAGCCACGGATCGCGTGCTTGGCCGCGCAGTAGGCCGACTGCAGCGGGATGGCTCGGTAAGCCAAGGCGGAGCCGATCTGGATGATGTGCCCCGCGTTGCGTGGCTTCATTCTCGCCAGCGCGGAGAGCGTTCCATGGACGACCCCCAGGTAGGTCACTCGGGTGACTTGCTCGTACTCTCGTGCGGTCATCTCCGCGACTGGACTGAGCACGGTGACCATCGCGTTGTTGATCCAGACGTCGATGGGACCAAGCGCCGCTTCGACCTGAGTGGCCGCGGTTTCTACTTGTTTCGCGTCGGAGACGTCTGCGACCACTGCGAGCGCAGCGACACCCGCGGCGCGGAGGCTCGCCTGCAACACCTGCAGGCGATCCAAGCCTCGCGCGATCAGAGCGACAGAGGCTCCGCGCTGCCCGAGCTCCACCGCAATGGCTCGCCCAACCCCCGCGCTCGCACCAGTGATTACGACTACTTTGCCGCGTAGGTCCTGTTGCATGCGGCGCGGCATGCATGCGACATGCCTCGGAGCAGGGCGGCTCGAAGCGCCTGATGGCGGCGGTGAAGCTCCGAAGCTCCGGGGCTCGATGTCTCGCTGTGGCAGAACCGATGTGACACCCGGGCTGCTAGCAGTGCTCAACCTCGCTCGTGACGGCACACATATTCCAGTGTCGAAACACTTGGTAGAGGGGCGCTATCTCCAGGATTCTTCGGGCAGATCGATACTGCTGGGCGATGTACCGCTCGCGAACGCCTCGTCCAGTAGCCGGTCGACGTCGGGAAGCGCCGCGCTGGAGCGCCAGGTCGGGTCGACGGTGGGTTCGCCTTCGAAATCGTAGATGGCGTACTTCTTGTTCAGGCGTCCGAGGTAGCGCAGCTCCTTGCCTCTCACGGCGCAGAAGAACATGCCAGCGCTCCCCACCACCGCGAACATGCGATGGCTCGCCAGTGGTACGAGCTCATCGAAGACCTTGAAGAAGCCTGCGACCGAGTGCTCGAGCACCCACTCACCCCCATGAAATCCGAACACCTGCAGTCGACCTTGCCAGTCGTCTGCCTCGGTGTCCGCGTCGAGCGCCACGATGTGGCCATCGCAGAATACGACCCCGCCCTCCTGGTGGGTCAAGGTATCTGCAATCCGCGTGGAAGCGCCGTCCTCAGTCCTTACGGCGTACACGCCGTCGCGGAACGCCTTCACCGCCAGCCACTCCCCATCGGGAGAGGGAACCACGTAAGGTAGCCCGTTGAGGATCGGCGGTTCGGGCTTCACGAGCAGATCCCGCTCGACGTCGTAGGCGACCACCGAGTACTTCCCCGATCCGCTCGCGGGGAACGCGAACAGCCAGCTGGGGTACGCCTTGTCCCGTGAGAGCTGGCCGTCGGGGAGGTGACGGCGCAGTCCGTCGACGGGCGCTGTGTGCGCCGGCTGGGCGCGCTTCGCCACTGTCTTGAAGACCAGCGAGGGGTTGTCCATCGCTGCGGGCGGCAGCTTCGATGGATCCTGCTCGGCGAGGGACACCCGAGGGCCAAGTGCTTGCGTCGCCAGGACCACCGCCTGCGGAGACAGGCAGTTCTTCTGCAGCGCCAAGCGCTGTAGCGAGGGCGGCGCGGCACCGATGAGCGCGTCGGCGCCGCGGTCACCGATCAGATTATCCACCAGGAATAGCGCCTGCAGGCGGTTCACCAGGCCGGAGTCGACGAGAGTCGCGGCGGCGCTGTCGTCGAGCTCACAGCGGGTGAGGGAGAGCTTCTCGAGCTTCGTGAGGCGGGCGAGAGACGACACGCCTCCGGCGATTGAGTTGTCGTTCAGCGCCAGGACCTCGAGGGTCTCTGCGACTCTTCCCTGGGTGAGCGCGTCGGCGCCAGCGCCGCTCAGACCGTTGCCGTCGAGAAACAGCTGGGTGAGCGGTAACGCACTGTCTCCAAGCGCTCGCATGCCCGCGTCGCCGAGCTGGCAGCTGCGCATCTCGAGGCGCTTCAAGGCGCTCAGGCGCCCAGCACACAAAGCCTGTAGCCCCGCCGGGCCAACGGCGATCTGATTCAAGACGAGGTCCTCGAGCGTCGCTGCGAAGCGCGACCCCGCGAGGCTCGCCAGGGCGTCGGCGGTCTCCTGACTCGGTGTCTGCAGCTGGCCGTCGACTGCGTAGTTGGGCGCGAAGGTGCGCTGCAGCGCCAGGCGCTTCAGGGCGCCCAGCCCGCTGCCTTTGCCCAGCGCCCCGACCGCGCTGGCGGACAGGGTTGCTGCCGTCAGGTCCAGAGTCTGCAGCGCCGGAAAGCGATCGGCGATCGCGCGCGCCTGGGGTTCTCCAATCGTCAACGTGCCGAGTCCCAGGGTCTCCAGCTGCTCGCCGAGCGGGGTCCGACCGAAGCTCTCGAGGGCCTTCGCATCGTACTCCGCGTGCGGTCCAGCGGAGCCGTCGTGGGTCGCTTTCGCCAGCTTGGCGAGGGAGATGTACGCGGCGGCGCCGTCCAGCATCACGCGACGGAGCTTTGGGAGCGGTGCCTTGCCGAGCGCCACGAGCGCCTTGTCGTCCAACCCGCAGTAGACCAGCTCGAGGGAAATGAGCTCCGGAAACGCAGCCTTGGCGAGTGCGTTGCCGAGCTTGTTGTAGGAGAGGGTGAGGTCCTCGAGCTGGCCGGCGATGGGGTGCTTTGCCAGGGAGGTGACGGCCTTGGATGTGAGTCGGTTGGCGCCGAGGTTCAGGATACGCACCCCGCGGAACCACGGTGTGCCGAGGATCGCGTCGAGGGCTGCGTTGTTCAGGTTGGCGCCCCAGAGGTCGACGCGCTCGACGGTGGCTCCCTCGAGGTGTGGAGTCATCTCGACCAGCGCCTTCTCGACCGGAACCTTGCGAGACAGAAACGGGGATCCGGAGCCCATGCCACGCTGGGTGGAGGAGTAGCCGGCGCGTAGATCGATGGCGAGGCGCTTGCCCGAGCCGTCAGGGCGCTCTTCTTCGACCAGGATGCGATCGATCTCCCACTGCTTGCGGAGGTTGGCGGGGAACTGGGCGCGGAACTGCTCTTGGGACATTGGGCCTCCTCGCGAGGGGAACGTCCCAGCATAGATGATCGTGGAGGTGGTTCGTCGGACGGTCGCCGAACGTGAAGCTGCTACGAGTTCGCCGTTCCGTCCGACAATTGGCACACGAAGTGCTTAAGCAGGCTCGCCTTCGACCGTAAGGAGCGAGCCATGAACGCAATGAACTGTATCGAAATCTCGGGCGAGTCTGACTCCAGCTTCGAAGACGCGATCCGGGCTGGACTTACCCGCGCCGTGGAGACTTTCCGCGGCATCGAGGCGGTGCAGCTCGATGGCGAGCAACTCCTGATCAGCGAAGGCAAGGTGTCGGGCTTTCGCGTGACCCTGACCCTGAGCGTGGCGGGATAGCCCGAGCGGGGCAGGCTGCGACGTTCGGCCACGTGCAATTCGCGCCAGAACCCCGATCGTCGGCAAGCTTTGCGCAGGTTCAGTCCCGATACTGCAGCGCCTCGACGAGCAGCTTGAAGGCGGCAGAGGGCTGACGCCGGCTCGGATAGTAGAGGTAGTAGCCGGGGAACCTCGGGCACCAGTCGGCGAGCACGCTCACGAGTCTGCCCTCGTCGATGTCTTGCCGTACGGAATTTTCCATGACGAAGGCGAGGCCGAGCCCGTCGCAGGCCGCGCGGCGGATCAGGTCGATGTCGTCGCACACGAATTGACCGTCGACCCGCACGTTCACCTCTCGCGATCCCTTGGCGAGCTCCCAGGCGTAGAGACCCCCGGTGCGATTGAAGCGCAGGTTGATGCAGCGGTGCTGGGCCAGGTCCCTGGGCCGCTTCGGCGCGCCGTGCTCGGCGATGTAGTCCGGCGACGCAACCACCACGAGGCGCATGTCCGGGCCGACGCGCATCGCCACCATGTCTTGCTCGAGCGCCTCTCCGAGGCGCACCCCAGCGTCGAAGCGCTCGGCGACGATGTCCGAGAAGCGCGAGTCGAGAGACAATTCTATGTGGATATCTTGATACTGCTTCAGGAAGTCCTTGAGCACGGGCCAGAGCACCGTGTCGGCCGCGTGCCTGGAGGTCGTGATGCGGATGGTTCTAGCCGGATCGGCGCCAAGGATTAATGCGTCTGAGATATAGACCCATCCCGAATTGTGCTCCTAATCGGGACGACCGACATGCCCTACCTTGTCTGGCGTGAGTCAGTCGAACCGCATCCTCGTCGTCGCGCTGCTCAGCTACCTGTTGCCGATCATCGACATCTCCGTGGGCCTCACGGGACCGCCATTCGACGGTATCGGAGCAGAGACTTCGACCACGAGCATGTTCGGAGTGGTGGTGCTTGGCATCGTGCATGCAGCCGAAGCAGGATGGTCCAATCCGTTCACACTGCTCGCGCTAGGTGGAGGGAGCGCGTGCCTGGTGGCCTTCGGATTGGTGGAGGCGCGCACCCCTCACCCCATGATCCAGTTGCGCCCTGCTGCCATCGCGGCGGCGGTCGCTACTGAGCTTTTCGGGGCTGCTAGTCAGCGCCGCGACGCTCCGTCACCCAAACTTCGAGAGGTACAGTCATGAGAGCAGCAACGTTTCAAGCACCCGGCGAGATCCGCATCGAGGAGGTCCCGGATCCGCGGATCCAGGAGCCGACCGACGCCATCGTGCGCATCACGCGCACCGCGATCTGCGGATCGGACCTGTGGTTTTACCGCGGCCAGACCCCGTATGAGCGCGGCTGGCGCGTCGGTCACGAGCCGATGGGCATCGTGGAAGAGGTCGGCGCCGACGTACGCACGGTCAAGCCTGGCGACCTCGTGATGGCGCCGTTCGCGTTCTCCGACGGCACCTGCGAGTTCTGTGAGCTGGGCGTTCACACCATGTGCAAGCACGGTGGCTTCTGGGCGATGGAGAACGACGGCGGGCAAGGTGAGGCGATTCGGGCGCCTCAGGCCGATGGCACGCTGGTCGCTCTGCCCAACGAGATTCGGGGCGACGACAAGCTCCTCGACGCCCTGTTTCCCCTCACCGACGTCATGGGAACGGGCCATCACGCCGCAGTGCTGGCGGGGGTGAGGGAGGGCAGCACCTGCGTCGTCGTCGGCGACGGCGCCGTCGGGCTCTGCGGAGTGCTCGCTGCCAAGCGCCTCAAGGCGGAGCGGATCATTGCCGTGGGGCACCATGAGGAACGCCTCGATCGGGCCAAGGCCTTCGGCGCCACCGATATCGTGACCAGCCGGGGCGACGAGGCCATCCAGCAGATCGTCGAGATGACCCAGGGAGGCGCACCGCACGTCATGGAGTGCGTCGGCTCGAGCTCCGCGATGCAGCTTGCGATCGGCGCCGCGCGGCCAACAGGCAGCATTGGTTACGTCGGCGTGCCCCATGGACCTGCAGAGGACGGCCTCGACATCATGGGCCTGTTCTTCAAGCACCTGAGGCTCCACGGTGGGCCGGCGCCGGTCCGCGCCTACATGACCCAGTTGATGCGAGACGTGCTGGACGGCAAGCTCGACCCGTCGCCCATCTTCGACATGACCGTGGATCTGGACGGCGTCCCCGAGGGCTACGCCGCGATGGATCAACGCAAGGCGCTCAAGGTGCTGGTGAAGCTGTGAGACTGGGAAGCTATTCCCGTGCGGAAGCGCCGCTCATCGCGGGTGCGGTGCTCCTGCTCGCCAGCTGCGCGACGACCCATATCAACCCGCCGGAAAGTAGAGACACCAAGATGACCATTTCGAAGAACGGGTCCCGCCCCATGGTCGAGGGCCCGGAAGAGCATTTCACCGGACGCGTGCGCGTCGAGTTCCTCTCCCAGGCTGAGCCCCCCGGGCGCGTCGGCACGGCGAACGTGACGTTCGAGCCTTGTGCGCGCAGTGACTGGCACACTCACCCCCTCGGCCAGACGCTGATCGTCACGTTTGGCAAGGGCTACCACCAGGTCTGGGGTGGGCCGCTCGAGGAGATCCACCCAGGCGACGTGGTGAGCGTCTCTCCCAACCAGAAGCACTGGCACGGTGCCTCGCCGAACACTGCCATGACCCACATCGCGATTCAGGAGGCGCTCGACGGCAAGGCCGTGGAGTGGATGGAGAAGGTCACTGATGAACAGTACGGTGCGGCGAAGAAGGCGCAGTAAAACGCGCTGATAGCCCGCGCAGAAATTCTGCGGAGTCGACAGAGAGTTGAATTCCTAAGGACCGAGCCCGGCTGACCGTTCAGGCGCGTAGTCACTTCCAACACACTGAGGAGGGTATGGATGACACGCGCCGTGAAGATCGGTCTGTACTCGGTGGACCCACCTGGGCTCACTGCATTTCACACGTTCGACCCCGAGAGCTTTTCCATCATCCCCGCCATCAACGAGGGGCTGACCTACATCGACAGCGAAGGGGAGGTGCAGACCGCTCTGGCGACCTCGTGGAAACGACTATCGCCGGTGGAGATGGAGTTCACGTTGCGGCGAGGCGTGGTCTTCCACAACGGGGAGCCGTTCGACGCGGACTGCGTCGTCGCCACGTTCCACGCGCACAAGCATCCGACGCCCTCGGCGTGCGGCGGGGGGATCCTGGCACCGATCAAGGCCGTCAGGAAGATCGATGCCCACACGATCGTCCTGGAGACGGAGTTCCCGGACGCGATGCTGCTGCGGCGGCTGTTCTTCAGCGCGATCTATCCCAAGGGCGTGCTGGAAGAGCACGGCCGGGACTACTTCGCCAACCACCCGATCGGAACTGGTCCCTTCAAGTTCGCGAGCTACGAGCCCGGTCGTGAGATCGTGCTCGATCGAAACCCGGATCACTGGGGCAACGCAGCTCAGGTAGATCGCATTCGTTTCCCGATCCTGCGCCAGAAGGAGTGGATCGACCGCTTGCAGCGCAAGGAGCTCGACGCCGCCTTCAGCATCGACTCGCACGACCGCGTGCGGGCCGGACGCACGCCGGGGCTCGAGGCCGAGTCGCGCGCCGCGGCCATCTCGCAGTGGTTCCTGCTCTCGCAGAACGGGCCGCTGGCCGACGTGCGAGTGCGTCAGGCGCTGAACCACGCGGTCAACCGCCGTCTGCTCGTCGACATCACCGAGCACGGCATGGGCTCGCCTCAGACCTCCGTCGCGACGGCGGAGCAGCAGGGATACGCCGAGTGTGAGCCCTACCGCTACAGTCCCGAGCTGGCCCGTCGGCTCCTCGAGGAAGCGGGCTGCGCCGAGGGCTTCACGCTGCGTGGCTTGGTGAGCGAGACCAGCACCGCGGTGTACTTTGCGGCACGCGAGTTCCTGTCTCGCGTCGGAGTGACCCTGGAGGCCGAGATAGTGCCTCGCTCGGAGTGGATCCGACGAATCGTCGGAGGCAACCTGGGCGGGGAGCCCTTCGCCGGAGACTTCGCGGTCGCCCTGGTGGACAACCCGATCCTGCACTCACTGTTTCATCAGTTCATCTTCCTGTTCAGCCAGGGCCCGTTCTCGCTGCTCCAGGACAGCGACTACGATCAGGCCTTCCTCCAGGCTGCAACGACCTTCGAGGACGAGGCAGGCAAGGTCGCTCAAGCGGATCTCGAGCGCTACGCTCGCGATCGCGCGCTCGTGCTGTTCACGGTTCAGCAGCACGTTCACGCCGCATGGCGCGAAGGGCTGAGCGTCGACTTGCCCCGCAGTGGACACTTCGACGTCTCCGCTTTCATCAGCCTGCGCGCGTCGCAGCAGCTGCAGCCCGCGCACAGCCTGCCGCCGTACGCTTCGGAGAAGCCGGAGCGCGCCGACACCGCGCTGCTGCTGGAGGGAACGAGCCACGCCGGCGCGTTCTACCTGCGACCCGAGGCGAGCTTCTCGGAGCCCACCCTCGAGCGGATCTGGAACAACATCGCCGCGTCGGAGCAGCGCTGGCGCCTGGCGGACGAGCCGATGCTGCGAGCGCTGGTCAGCCAGGTCGAAGCCAAGACGAACCTCGCGAACGTCCTCGGCTCCACGGATCGCGTGGCGCTGGTCGGCTACAGCGCCGAAGGACGTCAGCTGTTCGTCAATCGCGGCTACGAGCTGATGTTCGGCGACGACGGGCGGCCCATCTTCGAGTACCTGGGCGCCGAGTGGGACGAGATGCGCTCCGCGGTGGACGCGAGCGGTTCTTGGCTGGGGCCGGTCCATTTGAGCAAGGACGGACGCCCCGAGGGCGCTCCGGACCGCCTGTATCTCTCACTCACCCGTGCGGTCGACGAGGACGGAGTCGCCATCGGCTACACCTTCGTGTTCAGCGACTTCTCCGGCGAGGAGGAGCGGATCCGCAACCAGGCCATCCGGACCATCCTGGACAACGTGCCGTATGGCCTGTTCATGTGCGACGGGGAGGGCAAGGTGCGCGAGGGCTACAGCGAGAGCTGCGTCAGCTTCTTCGTGGACCCGGACCAGGGCATCGAAGGCCGCACGCTGTGGTCGTTGCTCGGTCTGAACTCACGAGAAGCGGATCACTTCAGCGTGGTCTACGAGCAGATCTTCGATGATTTCCTCCCGGAACAGGTCAGCCTGGCCAACTTGCCGAAGCGGGTCCGGGTGGGGGAGAGGAGCTACGCCATCACCGGCTCCGTGATCCGGAATGACGACGCGCTGATCGAGTCCGTGCTCTTCACGCTGGTCGACATCAGCGACCTCGTGGAGGCCGAGCTGGAGGCAGAGACGCTCCGCGGCGAGGCTCAGGTGATGCGCTTCCGTTCGAACTTCGAGACCTTTGCGCGAGACTTCGACGCACGCCTGCGCGAGCTCCAGCGAGCGCCCGACGGCGAGGAATGGGAACACCGAGCCCGTCGCGAGCTGCACACCGCG
>JAGQIY010001345.1 GCA_020430865.1 Myxococcales bacterium | reverse complement strand
TTCGCCGCAGGCCTTCTCGTCGGGTCCCGGAAAGCAGCCCGATCCTCCGCTTCCGGCCGAGCCCGACGTGCCCCCGAAGCCTGCTCCCGCGCTGCCAGCCGCTCCCGCCGTGCCCCCATTGCCTGCGGTCGTCCCGGAATCGGGAAGCTCCCCCCCGGCCCCCGCTCCCTTCTGATCGAGAGTGCAAGCTACGAATCCCAAGACTACGAGCCCGAAGCTCAGCGCCAAACGCCGCATCCAGGACAGTCTAACCCGAGGTGTCGAGGAAGCTCATGCCGCAGGGCACACAATCGTGCGTTTCCGCCGCGGAGCGCCCCTCGAAGCTAGGCCTCGGCCGGTGCGCGTGACAGCCCGGTGGCAGCGAGCCGGAACGCCGAGAGCAGCGCAGCGTCTTGATCGAGCGCTGGCGTGCGTGCGTCCAGCCACAGCGCGCCCCGCCACACGCGGGCCAGGACTGCCGGCTCCCCGACGCGCAGCGCCTCGGCCAGCTGGTCAGGACGATCTCCTCGCACGACCGGCGCCCACGAGGGCAGCTCGACTCCAGGCAGTGTCCCTCCACCTACGGCTCCGCTCGTCGCCTCGACGCTGAGCTCCAGCCGCAGATCTTGCAGGGCGCTCAACCAGCGCAGCGCCCTGGCCTCGAGAGCCCGCATGTCGACGGAGAGCAGACGAACCACCTCGACCTGTTGCGAGGCCCCGGTCACGTGCGCCGCGACCACGGGAGCCAGCGCTCCGAGGGTCAGCTTCCCCACACGCAGAACGCGCGCCAGGGGGTGGGAGCGAAGCCGCTCGATCAAGGGCGCTCGGCCCACGATCGCGCCGCCCTGAGGGCCACCGAAGAGCTTGTCCAAGCTGAAGCAGACCGCGTCGGCACCCGCCGCCAGGCACTCCTGCACGCTGGGTTCATGCAGCGACAGCGCGCCCAGCTCAGTGACCCGACCGCCTCCCAGGTCCTTGATCAGCGGCACCCCCACGCGACGCGCAAGCTCGCTCAGCTCGCGCAGCTGGGGTCGCTGCACGAAACCTTCGCAACGGAAGTTGCTGGGATGCACGCGCAGAACGCAGCCGGTGCGCTCGCTCAGCGCCCGTTCGTAGTCGGCGAGACGCGTGCGATTCGTCGTACCCACCTCCACGAGCCGTGCCCCGGAGACCTCGAGCATCTCGGGGATGCGAAATCCTCCCCCGATCTCGATCAGCTCTCCGCGACTGACCAGTACATCACGCCCCTTGGCAATTTCCGCAAGACAAAGCAAGACGGCGCCCGCGTTGTTGCCGGTGAAGTGGCACGCCTCGGCGCCGAGCCAGGCCGCTAGGGTCGCCGCCAGCTGCTGCCCCCGCTTGCTGCGCTTGCCGCTCTCGAGGTCCAGCTCGAGATCACAGTAGTCGGCGAGTCGGCTCAGCTCTTCGGTCACTCCGCGGCCGAGCGGCGCGCGGCCGAGCCCCGTGTGCAAGACCACACCAGTCGCGTTGATCACGTCGCGCAGACGCGGTGGAGCACCCAGGCGCTGCAGCAGCCGTCGCTCCACGCTCTCGACGTCGGTCGCAGCGTTCTCTCCCGCGATCAACGCCGCACGTAGCTCCTCGAGCACTTCCCGCACCTGACGCTTGACCCAGCTCGCTCCCAGGCGCGACGCGGCCTCTCGGATGCGCTCGCGTCCCAGCACGTGGTCCACGCGCGGCAGCTTGGATAGCTCGGGCTCGCGTTCGGCAGCCTGTTTCACGCTTGGGATCTTGCCCTGACCTACCCGACTGGGGGCAAAATGCGGTGTGTTTCGTGCTTCGAAGTTCGCCCCAGGTCGCCCAGCAAACATCGGCGCGCCCCGCTCGGCGTGGTTGACGCGCTCGCAGCTGTTTTTCTTGGGGGTGAGTTGCGCCATCGCCTGCACCCCGGCCGAAGGAAAGAGCGGCACGGAGGCAGCCCCCGGCTCCGGATCCACTGCCGGGACGCCGCCCAGCGCCAGCGCGGCGCTGAACGCCGCCGCGCCGTCGACCACGGCGCTCCCCGAAGCCGCGCCATCTGCCAGCACCGCAGCGTCCTCCAAACCGGGGGGCCCGCTGACACTGCAGATCGACGGCAAACCCGTGCCGGCGGCGCGCGCGAAACGCGTGCTCCACGTCGGAGACAGCATGGTCCCACTCGTGGGCAACTACCTGCGCCCCATCTTCCAGAAGGACGGACGCAAGTACTACATCGAGAGTGTCACGTCCTCCAGCACGCTGTCCTGGGACAACAAGCGACTACTTCAGGACGCGATGTACAAGTACGATCCGGATCTGATCCTGATCTCGCTGGGCTCCAACGAGTTGTTCGATCGCAACCCGCAGCGACGTGCCCCCGCGATCAAGCGCCTGGTGGCGGACACTCGCGGCCGCCCTTGCCTGTGGATCGGACCTCCCGCGTGGAAAGAGGACTACGGTTTCATCGAGGTGCTCAAGCACAACCTCGGACACTGTCGCTACCTCGACTCGGTCTCGCTCGAGCTGCCACGCATGGCCGATGGCAGACATCCGAGCTGGACCGGTGGATACCGCTGGGCAGTTGCCGTATGGAAAGAGCTAGGCGGAACCGAAGCTGTCCCTGACGGTAACCCGAGGCCGGATTGAAGTCCTTGCGCCTGGCCGGAGCGGCGCTGCTCAGCGCTCTGCTGTCCGTGGGCTGCACGGGGGACCCGGCGATCGACCAGGCGACGACGCGCGACGACTCGGACGTCGTCGCCACACCTCCCTCCTCCCCCCCAACCTCCGTTCCCACGGCGAGCAAGGCGCCACCACCGCGGGCAGCTCAGAACGTACTGCTGGTGCTGGTGGACAGCCTGCGCTGGGACATGCCCTGGGCCGGCTACCCGCGAGACATCGCTCCGTGGATGACCCGCTTCGAGGCGCGGAGCGTGAGCTACACCCGCGCCTACGCGCTGTCGGCGACCACGGCCCGGTCCGTCGCCGGTTTGCTCGCGAGCCGATACCCTGCGGAGATGAAGCGCAATGGCTACTTCTTCACACGCTGGTATCCTGAGAACGAATTCCTTGCAGAAATTCTTGAGAGCAAGGGGAGCCACAGCTTCGGCACCCACGCGCACGCCTACTTCTTTCCTCAGAGCGGCCTCGACCAGGGCGTCACGGACCATCGGCTCCTGCCGGGCACGTTTCTGAAGAACACCAGCGAGAAGAACGTGACCTCCGAGCGGCTGTACGCCTTGGCCAAGCAGCAGCTCGAAGCAGCGCGAGAGGCGCGCTCGAGGTCGGGCAAGCCGTTCTTCGGCTACGTCCACTTCATGGACCCGCACAGCCCCTACGTGCCGCACCCTGATCTCCCAGCCTTTGGCAGCCAACCTCGGGATCTCTACGACTCGGAGGTGCGGTACACCGACGAGTGGGTAGGAAAGCTCATCGACCTCGCCCTGGCGGGCGGCGACACCAGCGTGATCTTGAGCGCGGACCACGGGGAATGCTTCGGTGAACACGGACACCTCAAGCACGGCTACGAGCTCTGGGAAGAACTCATCCGAGTCCCACTCATGATCCACGTGCCCGGTGTAGCGCCGCGGCGGATCGCCACCCCACGCAGCCACCTGGACCTGGCGCCGACCATCCTCGAGCTGATGGGCTACCCGAGGGGCGAGGCGATGCGGGGTGTCAGTCTCGTGGGAGAGCTCGAAGGCGCCGCGGCGCGAGCCCGCCCGGTGATCGCCGATCTCACGCGGGACAACCTCCAGGACCGCAGGCGAGCGCTGATCGACGGCCGCCTGAAGCTGCTCGCGACCGGCGACGACAAGGCGTTCTTGC
>JAGQIY010001344.1 GCA_020430865.1 Myxococcales bacterium | reverse complement strand
TCCAGTGGTCCTTCTCGATCTCATGGCCGAGCTTCTTCCAGCGGATCCACAGCCAGAGGTAGGAGACATAGATCGGCAGCAGGGTCCAGGCCGAGATCGAGAAGCGCACCAGCGCGTAGCCGAATTTCCGCGCGGTATCGAGTTCGCTCGGGCGCTCGTCTCTGGGGCAGGGCGCGGCGGGCTGAGGCTTCGGGGGCGGACCGTTGGGCGTCGCGCGCGTCTCGGCGGTGTCTTGCATCGGGTTTTGCTCTCCTGGGACCCGCTGCGTGCTTCGGCCATTCCCGAACAGCGGAAAATGGCTCGAGCGCCGCCAGAGTCGCCCCAGCAGAGCCTGCGTTAGCACTGGCCGCTCAGCGTTCCAAGCTCGGGGCTACCAGGGCAGCTCTTCGCCGTTGGCGTGCATGAAGCGGCCGCTGCTCGCCAGCGTCAACTCGTCGATCCTGGCGATCAGGCCCTTGGCCGCCTCGTCGGGGCCGATGTTCCCGTTCCCACCGGTCATGTCCGTCTTGACGTAGCCGGGGTGCAGGATCACCACCGCCACGCCTTCGGGCTGGAGCTCCTGGGCGAGGCTCTTGCCAGCGGCGTTCGCCGCGGCCTTGCTCATGCGGTAGCCGTACATGCGCCCGGAGGTGTTGTCCGCGATGGAGCCCATGCGGCTCGAGACGACGGCGACCTTGCTGCCCTTCGTGAGCTTCGACTGAAGCGCGGCGGTCACTCGCACGGGGGCCAGGGAGTTGACCTCGAACTGCCGTCGAATCGAATCCGCGTCGATGTTCCCCAGGGCGTCGACCTCCAGCAGACCCGCGTTGTTCAGCAACAGATCGATCGTGTGCTCGCCGACGCGCCGCGGGAGCTCCGCGATGCCTTCGTCAGTCGTGACGTCGATGCCAGGCTCGACGCGGACGCCCTTCACGGCGTCGAGCTCCGCAGAGCTCTTGCGACAGATCGCCACCACGTCCGCGCCGCGCGCCGCCAGCTGACGCGTCAGCTCCAGTCCAATGCCTCGATTTGCTCCAGTGATCACGACGACGCCCATGCTGCTGCCTCTCCTCCGTTCCATCACCTGCGACAGTTCGCGGGGCGCCGCAACCCCGCGCTCCCGAATTCAGGGCACGGAGGCTCGTGGGGACGCTCAGTCGAGATCCAGGGCGCCGCTCAACACGTCCAGCGCGCGGCGCAGGCGTTCTTCATCGCTGCTCGGCTCGGGCGTCACCGCAGGCGGTGCCGTGGGGACCGGGTGAGCTGGCATCACCTCTGCTTGGCGCGAGGCCTGGCGTTCTCGGGGCGCGCTCCGGGGGGCGGCGCTCGACGGCTCGGAGCCGGGGTCGGGGGTGAGGTGCGTCGAGTCGGGCGCGGGGACGCGCTCCACGACGGCGTCTGGCCTCGAAGCCTGAGGTGTCGTCGGCGCGCTCGAGTCGAAGTGCCGCGGGGAAACGCTGGGCGTGGAGGTCGGATCGAACGGGTTGCCCCGAGCGGGGCGCTTCGAGGGGCCTCGGGAAGAGCGCAGCGGCGCGCTGGGTTTTGCTGCCGGCTTGCTGACCACCGAGCGGGCGAGCTCCGCCGGCTCTGGCGGAAGCGAGGACAGCCCCTGGTCGACGGCGTCATCGAGACTCGCCAGGGCGGCGAGGGCCGCCCGCTGTTTCGGATCCGCGTCGCCGGTGCTCGCGCCGGGGCGCAGGGAAATCGTGCTGCCCTCGAAGCCGTCCTGGACGGGGCCCAGCGCGGGCCCGCTGAGACCCTCGGCGAGGGCACGGGGCAGGGCGCCCGGAGTGCTCGTCGACGTCGGGGCGCTGCGCGGGCGCGTCGTCGCAGCCGTCTCCGGGGGTACGCTCGCTCGCTGGGGGCGCTTGCCGCTCTTCTTCTGGGCCTTCTTGTTCTTCTCGTCTTCCTTCTTGGCGGCGAACGCTGCCGCTTGCTCGAACATCGCCCTCGCGGCCTCGGCGGCGCGATTGGCGCGCTCCGTCTCCCCCCGCATCTCCATGATGAAGCGGCTGGGTATCGAGGCGCGCAGCTTGCCCCACTTCATGCGGCCCTTGCAGAAGGTCAGGGTCAGGGTGTCCTGGGCTCGGGTGACACCGACGTAGGCGAGGCGACGCTCCTCGTCGACGCTCTTGTTCTCCAGCACCGAGCGCTGGTGGGGCAGGATCCCTTCCTCCATGCCCACCATGTAGACGTGGGGGAACTCGAGACCCTTGGCCGAGTGCAGGGTCATCAGCGTGACGGCTTCCTTCTTCTTCTTGTCGTCGTTGTCCTTCAGATCGTCGCGCGTCGACAGAGCCATCTCCTCGAGGAAACCTCGAAGGCTCGGCGCCTCGGCGCGAGAGACGTACGAGCCAAGAGCGTTGACCACCTCCTCTATGGCGTTGAGGCGCGATTCCACGTCGGCCGGGTTGTCGTACAGACGCTGGAGCTCCGCCTTGTAGTCGATCTGTTGCAGCAGCTCGCGCACCGTCTCCACCAGGTCGCTGCCCTCCCGCTCACACTCATCCTTGTAGTGCTCGATCAGCCTGCGGAAGCCGTCGACGCGGTCGATCACCACCGAAGTCAGCTCCTGGTTCTGGCGCACCTCCCCGAGCACCTCCCAGAGCGGACGGCCCGAGTCCACGGCCGACTGCACCAGGTTCTTCACCGTACCGCTCCCGATGCCGCGTGCCGGCGTGTTGATGATGCGCAGCAGCGAGACCTCGTCGCGCGGAAAGGCGAGCACCTTGAGGTACGCCAGCACGTCGCGCACCTCCTTGCGGTCGTAGAACGACTGTCCGCCGACCAGGACGTAGGGCACCTGGTGACGTCGTAGCTCGACCTCGAAGGCCCGGGGCTGCTCGTTGGTGCGGAACAGGATCGCGAAGTCGCTGGGATAGACGCGCTTGTCCGAGGGCGGGTTGTCCAGGCGCGCACGGATCTCCCGCACCACGGCGTGGGCCTCGGTGGTCTCGTCCTCGAAGCGGATGAAGCGCGGAGGCTCTCCGCCCTTGCGGTA
>JAGQIY010001343.1 GCA_020430865.1 Myxococcales bacterium | reverse complement strand
GACCACGGCTGCGAGTACATGACCGGAGGTCTCGTCGTCGTGCTCGGGCCGACGGGCCGCAACTTCGGCGCTGGCATGAGCGGCGGGCTCGCGTATGTCTACGACGAAGACGGCCACTTCTCGGATCGCTGCAACCGCGAGCTGGTGAGCCTCGAGGCGCTGAGCATGGAGGACTCGTCGATGCTCGCAGAGCTCCTGGAGCGCCACCAACTCCAGACTCGCTCGACCAAGGCGCGCAATCTGCTCGCGACCTGGGAGACGACGCTGAGTCGCTTCATCAAGGTCTTCCCGCTGGAGTACAAGCGCGTGCTCGCCGAGCAAGAAGAGAAGCGCGCCGCCGAGGCGCAGAACAACAGTATCCCCCCGGAATACGAACCTCAGCCGGAAGCAATCGTTGGCGGACCGCGCAGCGCGGAGGTGGACTGAGCATGGGCAAGGTGACGGGATTCATGGAATACCGGCGGCAGACCGCCGCCAAGCGCCCGGCCGGCGAGCGCATCAAGGACTACCGGGAGTTCGAGCTTCCTGTGGTGGGCCAGGAGCTGCAACGGCAGGCGGCTCGCTGCATGGACTGCGGCGTACCGTTCTGCAACACCGGCTGCCCCTTGGGCAATCTGATCCCGGACTGGAACGACCACGTCTACACGAACCAGCCCGAGCGGGCGATCGCGGCGCTGCACGCGACCAACAACTTCCCGGAGTTCACCGGGCGGGTCTGCCCGGCGCCCTGCGAGGCCGCCTGCGTGCTGGGCATCAATGACGACCCCGTGAGCATCAAGCTGATCGAGCGCTCGATCGCTGATCGAGCCTGGAACGAGGAGCTGGTTCGACCCGAACCTGCGAGCCACCGCACGGGCAAGAAGGTCGCGGTGGTTGGCTCAGGGCCGGCTGGCATGGCGGCCGCTCAGCAGCTCGCGCGCGCCGGGCACGACGTGACGCTCTTCGAACGCGACGACAAGATCGGCGGCCTCCTGACGTACGGGATCCCGGACTTCAAGCTCGAGAAGTGGCTCGTGCAGCGCCGCGTGGAGCAGATGCAGGCCGAAGGGGTCACCTTCAAGACCAGCGTGAACGTTGGCTACGACGTCACGGGCGAAGACCTGCAGCGTGATTTCGATGCGATCTGCCTCTGCCACGGTTCACGCAAGCCTCGAGATCTGCCCGTCGAGGGTCGCAGCCTCTCAGGTATCCACTTCGCGATGGAGTTCCTCGAGCAACAGAACCGGCGCGTTGCTGGCAGCCCGGTGACAGGGGCGGACATCCTTGCCACAGGGAAACACGTAGTGGTGCTCGGGGGTGGCGACACGGGCTCCGATTGCATCGGAACCTCACATCGGCAGGGCGCAGCCAGCGTGACCAGCTTCGAGATCATGCCCCGACCTCCCGAGGAGGCAGCGAGCAGCACTCCCTGGCCTCTCTGGCCGCTCAAGCTGCGCACGAGCAGCTCTCACGAGGAAGGCGGGGAGCGAGACTGGAGCGTCTCGACCGAGGCTTTCCTGGCTGACGATGAGGGACGAGTGCGGGCGCTCAAGTGCGTCCGCGTCGAGTTCCGAGACGGCCGCTTCGAGCGCGTGCCAGGCTCGGAGTTCGAAGTCCAAGCGGAGCTGGTGTTGCTCGCGATGGGCTTCGTGCATCCGGAGCACGGCGGGGTGCTCGATCAGCTGGGCGTGGAGCTGAATCAGCGCGGCAACGTTCAGGTCGACGCTCAGCTGATGACGAACGTGCCGGGCGTCTTCTCTGCGGGCGACATGCAGCGCGGGCAGAGCCTGATCGTCTGGGCCATCGCTGACGGTCGACGCGCAGCGCAGGCCATCGACCGCTACTTGAGCGGCGAGACGGCCTTGAACCAACCTGGGCGCGCAGGGCTGCTGCGGTAGGATCCCCCGCGCCCCCGGGAGGACCCGGACGCCAGCAGCGTTTCAGCGTCCGCCAAGGAGCCCAGGCTCATGCCCTCCCCCCCACCCCTTCCTTCACGGGGGTGCACTGCGCGCGATCCCGCGAT
>JAGQIY010001342.1 GCA_020430865.1 Myxococcales bacterium | reverse complement strand
GGGATCGAGAGCTCGCGCGACGAAGTCCAGGCGGTCCTGTCCCCAGAACAACTCATTATCCACGCGGAAAGTTGGAACGCCGAAGATACCGGCTTCGAATGCTTCGCGGGTGGCGGCGGTCAGCGGCGCCTTCTGCTCGTGCGCCTTCGCGACCAGCTCGGCGCCCGGGAGTCCTGCGTGCTCCAGCGCGGCCTGTACGACCGCCGCGTCTTCCAGGTCTTCGCCACGGCCCCAGTAGGCGTCGAAGAGCGCGTGGGTCGCGGCTGGAAGGTCGGAGCTGGCCATCGCTGCGCGTAGCGCGAGCACGGTCCGCCGGGGGTGAGAGGCAGGCTTGCTCAGCGGGGCGCTGAAGAGCTGAGCGTAGCGCTCGAGATCTCGCTGGTTGATCCGGGCCTTCGCGTCGTTCAATTGGTTCGGGGCGTACTCGTTCGCCGAGCTGCCGCGCAGGTGATTGAATATCCCTCCCAGCAGGACCGGACGGTATACCAGCTCCGCGTTGCAGGCCTTGGCGAGCGCTCGCACCTGAGTGCTGGCGAGGTATGCGTACGGACAGACGAAATCGTAGAAGAACTCCAGGCGTTTCACGGCACCTCCGGTCGCATTGCAGCGTGCTCGCTGCAAGTCATTGGTTGGTTCCGGGAGGCACACCTCATGCTCGTGCCTCCCGTCGCGAGCGAGGCTACCTCACCCCCGAACCCGTTCGATCCTGCGAAGCCGCAGCTCTCGGGTGCGGCAACGCCCGGCGGGGGTGAGCTCAGTGCTCGCCGATGCGCACGCCGTTGATCTCGACTCCGAACACCACCACGGCGAAGACGCATCCCTCTTCTCCTGCCGTGAAGTCGTGCTCGGTGTCGGCGAGCATCTCTGCCACGTCCCCGGCTGCGAAGGTGCGCCCGGTGGAGTCGGTGTAGCCCCCTTCGAGAATCAGCGCTTGCTCGCGGCCGAGGTGGCGGTGGAGCGGAAACGTGGCGCCGGGCGCGAGGCGCACGAGGCCGACGTCCGCGCCTCTCGTGGCCGGGCCGCCCTCGAGGTGCAACAGCTCCACGCCAGGGACGGGGAAATCCTGCCACTCCGAGCCAACGGTGCGGGGGAGCAGCGCGTCGACCGCCGTTTCGTCCAGGTCAAACAGCGTGCCGAGTCGCGAGGTGAACGGCGCGTAGCGCTGTGAACCCTCGAGTTCTGCGAGCAGTCGTCGTCGCCCCGCGGCGCTCGGGGATTCCGCAGGGATCAGACCGCTGAGCGCCGACAGCGCTTCGCTCACAGCGGCTTCATCGCTGGCGTCGCCCTCGAGCGCGGCGAGAGCCCAGTCGGGAAGCTCCAGCTTCATGGCTTGCCTCTGTGGTTGGGGATCGCGACCACGGCGGAGTCGCCCTCCTTGAGCACGCCCCGCAGCTTGGCGAGCGCGGCTGCCACCCGGCTCTTCACGGTGCCGATCGGGATGCCCATGTGGCTGGAGATCTCGGTGGAGCTGAGGCCTTCGAAGTAGCCCAACACCAGCACCTCACGTTGCTCGCTGGGCAGCTCCAGTAGCACCTGACGCAGCCGTGCCTGGTCTGGGGCGGTGTCTGCGCCCCTTCTTCCGGTCTCTGGAAGCGACTCGCTCTCCAGGCTCACGCTGCGTTTGACACGCACCGACTTCTTGCGATCCAGGGCACGACTGCGGGTGCGCAGCAGCAGCCAGGCCCTGACACTGCCTCGGTTGGCGTCGTAGTCCGCCGCGCGCTTCCAGGCTTCCAGGAACACGTCATGAACCAGATCCTCGGCTTCCTGGCGTTGGGCGAGGACACGCAGCGCGAGCGCGAGCATGCTCGGGGCATGTCGGTCGTAGAGCGCCGCGAGCGCCCTCCGCTGCCCGTTGGCCGCTGCCCGGATGAGCTGGGCATCCTCGAGCGTCTCGAGGTCGGCCGAGCTGGAGGTGGGGTGGACGAGGCTCACTCGCCGCGCAGCGTAGCAGCGCTGTCTGATGATGGAAACCGCTCGCCGCTCCGATGCTCCCGTCGCAGCGAACCGGGCGGGGGACGAGCCTGCGGCACCGTGGATGAGCCGAGCCCGGTGCCGGGCCAAGAAATCCCAGCCGGGCTGCATCCAAATGTCCTGTCGCTGCGAATCCCGACTTGGACGCAACGACTGGGCTGGAGCACCGGGCAGGTCTGCCACGGGATCCAATACGATCAGGTCACGGCTTCGGATCGGCGGCACCGCTGCGCGAACCATCTCGCCTTCGTGATGGACTGTGGTAGTCGCTGCCCGTGGCGTCCAAGCGCACAAGATCTCACGGGAAGGGGCGCCACGCTGGAGGCCGGCGCGAGGCACCCGCGCGGCTGACCCTGCGACCGGGGGAGCAAGTCGCCCTCGAGGTGGGACTCGACGAGCCCGATGACGCAGAGAGCCTACACGCTCGCATCGCGGGCGCAGCCGGGTGCGCGGTCGAGGAGCTACCGCCTCTGCGGCTGCTGAAGCGCTCTCTGGACGCTCGGCGCCACCGTATCCGGCACCGCTGGCTGTTCGAGGTCGGCGACGGGGAGGCTGCGCCGCTCGGGGGCGCGCCGCTCCGACGCGCCCTGGAGCCGGAGCGGGTCCTGATCGTTGGCGACGGACCAGCAGGCTTGTTCTGCGCCTATCAGCTGGCGCGACTGGGCTTCGGTTCGACCATCCTTGAACGAGGCAAGGCGGTGCAGCCACGACGCCACGACCTGAAGGCGCTGAATCGCCACGGACGAGTCGACGAGGACAGCAACTACTGCTTCGGCGAAGGTGGCGCTGGCACCTACAGCGATGGCAAGCTCTACACCCGAAGCCACAAGCGTGGCAGCGTACGCGACGTGCTCGAGCTGCTGGCGCTACACGGCGCGCCAGCCGATATCCTCACGGAAGCGAGACCTCATATCGGATCGAGCCAGCTGCCCCGCGTCGTGACCCGACTGCGCGAGCGGATGGAGCAGGTTGGGGTGAGGTTTCACTTCGGAGCCCGGGTCGTGGACCTGACTCGCGATGCGCTGGGACGGGTGAACGGCGTGCGACTCGCTTCGGGTGACGTGCTTGGCTGCGAGCGCGTGGTCCTGGCCACGGGGCACTCCGCGGGGGGCGTCTACGAGATGCTGGCGGAGCTGGGAGTCCCCCTGGAGCCGAAGTCCTTCGCGGTTGGTGTACGCATCGAGCACCCTCAGGCGCTGATCAATCGCATCCAGTACGGCAAGGCTGCCGATCACCCACGCCTCCGCAACGCTGCGTACCGCATCGTCCACAACGCGGACGGTCGCGGGGTGTTCTCTTTCTGCATGTGTCCCGGTGGGTTCATCGTTCCGGCGAGCACCGAACCACGAGGCCTGGTCGTCAACGGCATGAGCCTGAAGCGCCGTAGCTCACCGTTCGCGAACTCCGGGCTGGTGGTCCAGGTCGACCTCGCTGACGTGGCCCGCGCGCTGGGGCTCGAAATAGCCGCAGGGAAAAATGCGCTCGCCGGGCTGCGCTTTCAGCGCGTGCTGGAGCAAGCCGCGTTCGCCGCCGGGGGCGGTGGCTTCGTCGCGCCGGCGACTCGCGTCAGTGACTTCGTCGCCGGACGGAGTTCGAGTCGCGTCGGCGACACCAGCTACATCCCCGGGCTGTCCGCTGGAGACATCGCGGAGGTGCTGCGATGCGGTGGGTTCGATCTCGTAACACCCATGCGCCGGGCGTTGGAGCGCTTCGGTCGGGACATGCCGGGCTACGTGAGCGAAGAGGCCCAGCTGATCGGAGTCGAGTCGCGCACCAGTAGCCCCGTGCGCGTCCCGCGAGATCCGGAGACCCTGCAGCTCCTGGGGCTGCCTGGCGTCTTCCCCAGCGGAGAGGGTGCTGGCTACGCGGGAGGGATCGTCAGCGCGGCGGTCGATGGCATGCGAGTGGCGCTCGGTGTCGGGCGGAGTCTGGGCGCCGACGTCGCAGCGCTGGAGGCTGCCTTCGGTGCCGGTGAGTGACGCTCAGGACCAGCCGGAAGGTGCCATCAGCGCGTCTCGCACGTCGGAGCCGGCGCGCAGCGCTCGACCCAGCTTTCGGCGGCTCAGGAACTGCAATACCCCGAGCACGAGCGCGGTAACGCCTCCCAACACGAGACCAGCGATCGCCTTGGTCGCCCACCCGCTGGGGCTGCCCAGCATCGCGAGCACGCCCGAGAGCCCGTACAAGGCGATCGCGGTGAGTAGGCCGAACTCGAGTGCACCGCCCACCAGGAGAAACCGCTGCCAACCACGCTTGAACGCGGCAGCGAAGGGCAGGGGGGGAACAGCACCACGAGTGGGGCCCCACAGCCGCTCCCAGCGCACGTTGAGCGCACCGAACAGCAACGGGACGTCGACCGCGGAGCCCTGTGGCACCTGAAGTAGCGCGGGGAGCCAGGCGCGATCGAAGACCCAGCTGGTTCCCTGGGGATCTGGCGGGGAGCGACGCCCGCCCAATCGGCAGAGGACGCGGTGTAGCAGGCGTCGAACGCGCGGGCCTCCGCTGAGTCGTGGCTCCTGAAGCGCAGCGGTCACTTCGTTGTCTCGGGTGCCGGCGCGGGCCTCGAGCAGCGCGACCAAGTCGTCGACTCCGGCGCCGGGAGCG
>JAGQIY010001341.1 GCA_020430865.1 Myxococcales bacterium | reverse complement strand
GGCAAAGACAAGTGCGAACAGGCGGCAGGAGGCCAAGGGGGGATTCCGTACCCCGAGGACTCGAGCGTCATCCCGCTCGGCGGGCCGAGCCCGTCGTCCGCGGCCCCCGCACCCCAGACGCAAGCAACGCGCCCGCCGCCGCCCGCGCCTCGCGGGACGTACAGCGTCATCTCTGGCGGCGCCATGCCCGCACAGGCTTACAACGCGATCTACTCCAGCGTGCGGTCGGGGCGGCGCGTCGACGAGCACACCGAGGTCACGGCGGGGAACGACGGAGACGCCACGTCGGCGAACCCGAACGCTCTCGAGAACATGATGTCGGACCTACAAGCGTGGCGAGGACACCGCGCAGAAGCCGCTGCCGCTCGTCGCGCCCAAGCGGAGGCACTCGATGTGCCAATGGCAGACCCCGCCTTCTTGCAGAACAGGCTTCTGCGCACGAACTTGGGGATCGAGCAGGGCGCGAACGCGATCATCGACATGGCGGGGGGCGTAGCGGACCTTGCAGGCCACACATTCCTAGGTGGCTCGTACTTGGGCGCGGGCGCCATGACCGCTGCCGGAGGCGCGTTGGCGTTCATCCTCGGCGACTCGCAGGCGGCGGAGGTCAACGTCGGCCGAGCACAGGGGTTCTTCGCAGACGCCGGGGAGCATGCGTACGCCATCATCGAGGCCTACCTGGGCTTCTGCGCTGGAAACATCCAGCACTTAATCACTGACCCGCTCGGAGCGACGATGCCGATGTCTCCGATGGTGCAGATGCGACGCGCCTTGTCGCTCTCCCTCGGCGACTTCGATGCCTGGGCCAACGTGACCACCGAGGGGCTGATGGCCCTCGGGGGGGTCGTGTTGGGGAAGACCTTGAGCGCCTTGGGCCGCATTGGGCGGGGCGTCGGGGTGACCGTAGAAGCAGCGCCAGGCGCATCGGTCGCGAGCACCAGCGGCAGTGGCGCCACCACACCATCGCCTGGTAGTACGCCGACTCCGCCGCTCCTGCTGACTACCGGGAACCCGACGACGCTGACGCTTCGTCAGGTTCGGAATCTGCGAGGCAAGTCCTTGTGGCAAGGCGGTGAACAGTATGTTCAGGAACTCTATGGGTCGGCCGGCCAACAGCACTTTAGTGTGCCCGCTCAGGGTGCGGGGGTGAGCGGGGGAGGGCGCTTCGTCGACGCGCCGGTCGTCGGGACGAACGGTGTGCTCGGATTGGAAGTCAAGACGTATCTGCGTTGGCGCACAGTCCACGGTGCGCCCCAGCGGGGCGCCGTTCCACTGAGTCCCGAGATCCAAGAGCAGGTGCTGCGCGATGCGTGGCTGCAGACCCACCACCCTGGCGGCTTCGACCCGCGCTGGGTGTTCATTGACGCGCCTCCGAGTCAGGCACTAGCCGACTTCCTCACGGCACACAACGTTGCATACATCGTTTATCAATAGTATGTAGCGATAGTGTTCGATGTGTCCGTTTCAGAGCCCACATCATGATCAACGTGCGTACAGAGCAGTCTGTCTTCGATGACTTCATGGCAACGAGGTTCGACCGTCTCGCCGATTTTGCCGCAGACATAGGTGTTGTGCCACCGTCGCGTGTGGTCGCGGACCCGCCGTCGGCTCTTCACGAGATTGACCTGTTCATGCGCGAACAGAACGTGGAAGTCGAAGACGTCCCATGGATAACGAGTCTCCTGGCCGTCTTTGTTGGCGAGTTTCTTGTCAATCGTTTCGGTGGCTACTGGCTTATTTGTGATGACCCTCGTAGTC
>JAGQIY010001340.1 GCA_020430865.1 Myxococcales bacterium | reverse complement strand
TGATTACCCCAGGGAAAGAGAAGCTGTTCAGAGCGGGCAGCGTAGACAGCGGGTCCGACTGCCTGATCGAGGCGGGCGGAGACGTGATCTGCCAGGTGGGCTACCCGAGAAGGTGGCGAAAGGTGCCTGGGATCTCTCGCGCCGTCGACGTCTCGGTGGGCTACCAACGGTCGTGTGCTGCCGGCGAAGACGGAAAGGTGCGCTGCTGGGAGACTCGCTATGACGAGAAGACCAAGCCGAAGATCGAGGTCCAGAGCGAGATCGGCGACGCCCTGCGGGTCGCGGTGGGTCGAAGCGGCGAGACGTGCGCCTTGACCAGGCAGCGCGAGGTCATCTGCTGGGGTGCGACGCGCTACGGCCTGGAAACGGAAGACGGCGGGGAGCCCGAACCTGCCCCCGCGGCGTCCTGGCTCACTGACGTGGTCGATTTCTCGGCTTCGCAAGAGATCTGCGCGCTGCTCCAGGATGGGAGGATCGAGTGCCGCGACTCGGAGTACGAGGGCGAGCCGCGGCAACCCCGTGTTCCCGGTGCGCGGGCCATCAGCATCAGCGCCACCCACGGTTGCGCGCTTCTCGGGAGCGGCGAGATCACCTGCTGGGGCTCGAACGACCACGGGCAGCTGGGCCGCGGTCGCTTGAGCCGCCCGTTCGCGGCAGGCGTCAACGGGCTACCCAAGATGAAGAGCGTGTTCGTGTCTCGGGGCTCGAGTTGTGGGCTCGACGAGAGCGATCAGGCGTGGTGCTGGGGCGCGGCGCCGTACTGAGATCTATTCTTCCTTGCCTCGCGTTTCCTCGGGGTTACAAGCGGTCTTGGCTTCCGCCAGCAGCTTCTCGACGCTCTTGGCCTCCTTGTCGATGCCCTTGAGCCAGCGTTCGAGCACGCCCTCGGCGCCCTTCTGATAGGCGTCGAGGTTCTCGATTGCGTCACGCTCCAGGGCAGCGGCGAGGTCCGCCAGGGAGTCGCTCTGCAGCAGCAGCGCCTTGCGCAGGAGCTGTTGCGCAGGCTTCTCACCATCCTTCAGTCGATGATCGGCGATCTGCCCCGCGAGCTCCTTGAGTTCGGAGGCGCGACTGGCGGCGGCGCGACCGAGACCTTCCAGCTGATCCACGCGCAGGCTCTCGACCCGTTCCTGAAGGGTTCGGTCGATGTCCCGCTTGAAGTCGGTCTTCTGGCGCTTGAACTCGCCGCGCGCTGCGTCGGCGAAGCGCGGCAGGTCCTCGCAGAGCGACTCGAGGCGCTTCAGCTTCTGCTGTGCTTCTTTCGCCTGAGCGCTCCTCGGGAAGCGCTCGATCAGCGCCTTCCAGTGCTGGGGACGGTCGCTCTTCGCCAGGCGTTCGCGCTCCCCCAGCGTGGCGGCGTCCTGCGCCTTCTCGAGCGCCGTGCGGATACTCTTCTCGAGGGATTCGTCGGACTGCTTGCCCCGCATGTCCTCGTCGAGGCAGCGCTCGGTGTCCTGCAGCTTCTCCTCGTCGAGCAGCAACTGGCAAAGGCGGAGCTGCGCCCTGCCGCTGCTCGGGTTCCAGACCAGGGCTGCCTGCAAGCGCGGCCGCTTGACGTGGGGATCCCGGCTTGCGTCGGCTGCTTCCAGCAGCCAGCGTTCGGCGAGCTCAGGGACCTGCTTGGCTGCGTCGCTCTCCGGGTGCTTGGTCTTGAGGACTTCCAGGGTAGCGATGGCAGCGTCCGTCTCGCCCTGGTCTTGCTGCCGTTTGGCGTCGGACAGCAGATCCTGGTCGGGGCTGCAGCTCGCGGTCAGCAGCGCGCACACGAGGAGCAACCGCGAAGCGCTCGAAGCAACACGCATGGGGACAGGGTACCCGGGAGGGTCGGTGCGACCAAGCGCCTCTGCCTCATGCCCTCTGCCTCATGCCCTCTGCCCCATGCCCGGCGCCTTCCGGGCCGGGTCAGTAGCTGATGGTCAAATCGAAGGCTCCCCACTCAGCGTCCGAAGTGGAGTCGACGAAGACGTAGAAGGTATCGCCGCTGGTCGCGACGAAGCTGGTGCTGGCGGTGGAGAAGTCCGTGCGCCGCACGCACTGGATCGGCTGGTTCGAGCAGCTGCCGAGCATGACGTAGATCGCCTTCTCGAAGGGTCCGGTCAGGCTGAGGTTCACCTGGCCAGACTGAGGCGCGACGAAGGAGAACACCAGATCCTGGCCGGACAGGCTTCCGCCGCCGCAGGCCGGGTTCGAGTCGTTGCCAGTGGCGCCGTTCACGCCACTCACTTTCCAGCACGTGTGACCGCTCGGCAGAGCCTGCCCATTGCAGCTGTTGGCCGAGCCGTTCGCGCTGACCGTCGCGCAACCACCCCCGCCGCCGCTGCCGCCGCTCGTGCTGCCACTGGAGCCGCTCGCGCCGCCCTGTGAGGCGCTGCCGCCCTGTGAGGCGCTGCCGCCCTGTGAGGCGCTGCCGCCCTGTGAGGCGCCGCCCTCACCCGAGGCTCCAGCGCTCGAGGCCCCGCCCGACTGCCCGGCCCCCCCGCCGTTGCTCGTCCCTCCGGCGCTGGTGCCTGCGTTGCCTCCCGGATTCGTCCCGCCGTTGCCATTACCGCCGGGATTCGAGCCTCCCGGGGCTTTGCCGCTTGTTCCACCGGCTTCGCCGATGACGCCGCCGTTCAACGTTTCGGAGCTCGCGCACGCGATGAGCAGCGCCGCGACGCCGAGCCCCAGCCCAGCGCGCAGCCTTGCGCTCCTCACTCTCGGCTCAGTTGATCGAGCCGCACCGAACTCGCTCGTCCGCGTCATCTCGGTTGTTCCCGTCGTTGCATTCCTGGATCGCATTGTCGGGATCGACGACGCCGTAGATCAAGATGCTGGCGTTGCGGGGAAAGTTCGGGATGGTCGCGGTGAAGCTATCGCTGCCTCCTGCGGCGATTGGGCCCGGTCGGGTCACCTCATGGATCACCGTTCCACCTGCGCTGGGGTCACCCGCGTAGTAGCGCACCACGACGTTGCTCGCGTCGAGGGAGCCGTCGTTGAACACGGTGGTGGGGACGTCGACGCTCGGGCAATCCTTCGCAGGGACATCCAGCTGGATCCTCAGATCTGCCAGCGCCGAGCCGGCGTTGACCGGTTGAGTCAGCTCGTTGTCGTCCTCGTGGCACTCGCGCTCGACGTCCAAATCGTCGACGCGTACCAGGACGTCGTTGGGCAGCACGCCGGGGGTGTCGTTGGCGGCGTTGTAGGACACGGTGAGGAAGATCACGTCGCCGGGCTCGAGGCTGCTGGTGATCGTTGCCGTGAGCGGCTGTCCAGACCCGTCCGACAGCGCGGGTGTGGTGCCGCCGCCCCAGTCGCCGTAGAACGCCACGGTCACCCCTGGACCGACGCGCAAGTCGCCGATGTTCGAGATCTGTACGGTGATCTCGATCTCGTCGTTGAGCTGGCCGCAGGTCGCGCCGGGCGACGTGATCTGAATCGCTTGCACGACCAGGTTCGGCGCCACGCCGAAGGATCGCGGGTTGCTACGGTACGTGTTGTAGAGCCGACCGTTGTACGGCTTCCATGACTCGGGCTCGAAGCGCGGGATGGATCCGCCTTCAGTGACGTTCGTCACGTGATACGCGTGCTGGTTCCAGATGCGCCGCGCGGAAACCCAGAGATCGTTCGCGTCGCCCCACATCTCGATGCCGTTGTTGTACTCGGACGCCATGCGGTCGGCGTTGTTGCAGAAGCCGGACTCGTTGCTGGTGCCGAAGATGATCTCCGCGTTCCCGTCGTTGTCCGCGTCGGCCACGATCGGATACTCGATTCGCGTGCGGCTCTCCGAGGCGAACTTGGCCAGCTCGGTGCCAGCCAGACCATCGTAGACCCTGAAGAAGCACTCGTCGTTGTAGACCACTTCCGCGGCGCCATCGCCGTTGAAGTCGAACACGCTGGAGCCCGTGACCTGGCTCGAGCTGTCCTTCGTGGCTCGGCGCCAGCCGTTGTGCAGACAGACACACTGGTTGGTCGTGATATTGCAGCCGAACTGTGCGGTATCCCCGCAGTCGCTGTCCTGCATGCAGGATGTGCTCGGCGGCGTCCGTGCCTCGCCCGTGCTCGGGCTGGTCGTGCTGTTCCAAGCCGGGCAGGCCGCGGTTGGCTTCTGAAAGTCGGTCACCACGTAGGCGGTCGATCCCGCGGTGCCCACCTCGGGGAAGCCGTCGCCGTCGAAATCGTCGATGTTCGGCGGTCCACCGCTGCCGCCGGAGTTGAAGGACTGACTGACGATGCGGTTGCCCGTCTCGCCATCGATCACGTCGACGTTGCCCGAACGGATCAGCACCACCTCGGGCTTGCCGTCCAGGGGAAACGCCGGAGACGGCGGTTCGGTATCGAGGCCCGACGCACCCCACACGTCTGCGATGGCGCAGAAGCCCTCGCTCCCGGGTGCGTCCCAGAGTGTTGGCAGCGTTCCGCCACACCAAGCGACCTCGTCCGGATCCGTCTCCGATCCCGTGCAGTCGGCCCGCTTGGTCGCGCCCGCTGGTTTCTTGGGGAAACGATAGGCGGTGGTGCCAGCGACGATCTCCTGAAAGCTGTCGCCGGCGATGTTCGCCACGCAGGATACGGGACCCTGCCCATTCTTGCCCACGTCGCCGCCGCCCTCGAAGTGATCCAGCACCTGGAGCACGCCGCTACCGTCGTGCTCGAGGGTGTAGACGTCGCGACCGATGATCAGTTCGGCGAAGCCCTCGTTGTCGAGGTTCGCGATGGTGACCCCGGGGTTCGCGCCACCGAAGCTCTGGTTCGCGCTCGTGGAGAGCGTTCGCCCTTCGTTGTCGAAGATCCGGATCCCGTCGTTCTGGGTCAGGGCGACGATCTCCGGCACCCCATCGTAGTCGAGGTCGCCCACCGCCGGTACGCTGGTGGGGTCGAGCATCGTTTCGGAGCCGCAAGCCACCCCGATCGCGTCGCCCTCGAACCACGTCGTGTTGCCGCAGTTGGCGAAGTAGTCCTTGCCCTTGTTGACGCCGCCCCCGTGGATCGCGCGCAGCGTCCCGTTCGTCGTGTACGTCGAGTTGGGGAAGGTCATGAAGATGATCTCGGGGAAGTCCCGCTCGTCGATCTTGCCGTCGGCGTTGTCATCGTCGAGGTTCGCGACCAGGGGGGTGAGGACCACCTGCGCCGAGGTCTCGAACGGCGATCCCGTGGCGCTGGTGTTGCCGATCCCGGCGCCACCCCACTGGATCTCGTTGACTGGCGGCACGCTGTTGAAAGCGACCGGAGGCAGCGTGCACGTCGGCGCGACCCCGGTGCCCGTGCAGCCATCCACCTCACAAACGGTGTTGGCCGGGCAGTCCCAGTCGTCCTCGCACGGACACTTCGCCTGACCAGCGCCGTCGTCGGTGCAAGCGCTGGTGTAGTACGGGTTCGGGCTGTTGCAGGAGAACTTGGTCACCTCCTCGTCGCCGATCGGCGTGCACTCGATCAGGTCGTTGCCCTGGCAGCGCGCCTCTCCAGGAGTGCAGTTGTCCAGCTCACATTTCCCAGTGGAAAATTCGCAGTACTCCGCTGGCAGGCACTGGACATGATCCGTGCACTTCTCCTCGCAGTGGGCGCCGTCAGTGGTCTCGATGCAGACGGTGTTGCCCGAGCACATCAGCTCCTCACAGGTGTTTGCGACGCAGTTCGACATATCGCCGTCCGCTTCGCAGTGCTGATCCGCCCCGCAGTCGACCCCCACACAGGGGTCTACGCCCGAGTCGCCAGCGGTGCCGCCAGCGCCCCCGCCGTCGGTGTCGATGAGGCCGCCGGTACCGCCGTTCAGTGTCCCACCACTGTTGCCTGCGCCGGACGACCCACCGTCGTTGAAGCCGTTGGGGGGCGTCGCGACCTCCGCGTCGCCACAGCCAACCGCCGCCCAAATCCCGACTAGTCCACACAGCCCGCTCGTTAGACCCTGACGCAACACCCGCATCGTTTTATGATACCGGAAAGTTTGAACGCGAGTGGAGCCATTCCCGTGGCCTCTGCTCGCTTCCTCGCATCAGGAGGGATCGTGGCAGGCTGGCGTCGACCGCATCGCTTGCGCCGCGCAGGTGCTCGCGGCCAACCGGGCCTGCGGGCGAGTGGTAATCGTCTCGAGCGCACCTTTCGCGGCGCCTCACCGGCTTGGTGTCGTGCTTTGCTCGGCACCCTACTTGCAATTAGTTGCCGGGTTCGCATGTTGTCGAATCGCCGCGCGGCGCTCTGGCCGACGAATCCTCACTCCTCTCGGTGCGCTCTCACCCCCAACCCGTCCCGCTCCGACTCGCACCACGCTACCTGAACCCACCTACCTACGCGTTCTCCTAGCCTGACCGCCTCATGTCTCAGACCAATCCGCCTCCGCCCCGACCCAGTCTGCCGGGAGGGCCGCCTCCGAGCCCCGAATCTCAGCGACCCCAGCCCTGGGGTCTGATGATCCTGATGGCGCTGCTCTTCGCTGCGTTCTGGGGATACCAGAACCTGTCGTCCATGGGCGGGCACGCTGCCAGCATTCCCTACACCGAGTTCTATCAGCAGATCGGTGAGGGCAAGATCGAGCAGGTAGAGATCCGCGGGGATCAGGTGACCGGCAAGTACAAGCCAGGGTCGGAGGGGGAGAAGGGCAAGCGCTTCTCGACGACGCTGCCACTTCAAGACGACAAGGACCTGCTGCCCACCCTGCGCAACAACAAGGTCACGGTCGAGGTCGTGTCTCCGGACGGCAGCATGCTGGTGCTGATCAGCCAGCTGCTCCCATTTCTGGTGCTGATTGGCGTGTTCATCTGGATGGGGCGACGCACCTCCAAGATGCTGTCTCAGGGCGGACCGTTCGGTGGCTTGATCAAGGGCCGCAGCAAGCGCTTCAACCAGGAGACGGACGTCACCATCACCTTCTCCGACGTCGCGGGTTCGAGCGCCGCCAAGCAAGACCTGCAGGAGGTCGTCGAGTTCTTGAAGGATCCCACCCGGTTCCAGCGCCTCGGCGGCAAGGTGCCGCGGGGGGTGCTCCTGGTCGGGCCGCCGGGCACGGGCAAGACGCTGATCGCGCGGGCCGTCGCGGGTGAGGCGGGCGTGCCGTTCTTCTCGATCAACGGTTCGGAGTTCATCGAGATGTTCGTCGGTGTGGGCGCGGCGCGAGTGCGTGAGCTGTTCGAGGAGGCGAAGAAGGTCTCCCCCGCCATCATCTTCATCGACGAGATCGACGCCGTGGGTCGCGCCCGGGGCGCCGGGCTTGGTGGCGGTCATGATGAGCGTGAGCAGACGCTCAACCAGCTGCTCAGCGAGATGGACGGCTTCTCGCGCAACGACATGACCATCGTGATCGCGGCGACGAACCGTCCCGACGTCCTGGACCCTGCGCTGCTGCGTCCCGGACGCTTCGATCGCCGGGTCGTGGTCGATCGTCCAGAGCTGCGCGCTCGGGTCGCCATCCTCGGGGTGCACACCAAGAACAAGCCGCTCGGGAAGGACGTCGACTTGTCGATGATTGCCAAGAACACGCCTGGCTTCTCCGGTGCGGATCTGGCGAACCTCTGCAACGAAGCCGCGCTGGCCGCTGCGCGCCGGGGCGCAAACGAGATCAACACCGAGGACTTCCTGGAGGCCCAGGACAAGATCATGCTCGGCGCCCCGCGAGAGACGGTTCTGCGCCCACTCGAGAAGCGTCGGGTCGCCATCCACGAAGCCGGGCACGCGGTGGTCGCCCACTTCAGCGAAGGCTC
>JAGQIY010001339.1 GCA_020430865.1 Myxococcales bacterium | reverse complement strand
GGAGGAGATCTTCGGGCCGGTGCTCTGCATCATCCCCTACGAAGACGAAGCCGACGCCATTCGCATCGCCAACGACTCGCCGTACGGCCTGGCGGGCGCCGTCTGGTCCGCGGATGCCGAGCGCGCCAGGCGCGTCGCGCGGCAGCTCCGCACGGGGCAGGTCGACGTGAACGGCGGCGCGTTCAACGCCCTGGCGCCCTTCGGCGGCTACAAGCAGTCGGGAAATGGCCGCGAGTACGGCGAGCACGGCCTGGACGAGTTCTTCGAGATCAAGTCTTTGCAGCTCTGACGGCGCTCCCCACGGAACCGCGCGCGGCTTGCGGAGGCGGGTGGCGCGACTTGCACCGGCAGGCACTCCCCACGGAAATTCTTCTCCGCGCGGAGAGCGCGACAGCGTGTGGTCTCAGGTAGGTGCTAATATGCGTTTCCCTGGGGCGCGCGGTGTCGTTTGGCGCTCCTCACCCCCTGCCCCTCTCGGATCTGCAATCTCAAATGCGAAAGCCTCCAGGATCCTCCCCGGATGCCGTTGTGAGATTTCGGGCATTTGCGCGCGGCAACCGCCTGGCATGAGTCCTGCTAACTACGGCTCAGAACCGGGCGGGATAGGAAGCTCGCGCCGGCTCCGAGGTTGCTATGGGGTGGGAAAACACGCAATTGATCGAGCGCCTGGCGGGGGCCCAGCGGGGTCGCCACAGCGGAGTGCTCACCGTCCATGGTCCAGCGGCCAAGCTGGAGCTGCACCTGATCGAGGGCTCCGCGGCCTTCGTCGGCAACGCCCTGGGCGGCCGGGACGCGCTGGACGACAAGAGCTGCGAGCTGCTGGAGAAGGCGCTGCACTGGAACAAGGTGGCGATGTCCTTCGCTCACAAGGCGCCCAGTGTGCTGCGACGCTCCACGCATCGTCTGAACCTGGAGCGCCTGGTGACCCGGGCCATCCGCGACCATTTCGACGACTACCACTCGGGAGTGCGTCCCGTGCCCGAAGCGGCCATGCCCGGTCGCAGAGTCATTGCCGACGCAGCTCCACCAGTACCGCCAAGCGCCCCGCACCACGCGCGGGTTGCGGCTGGTCGCGGGCGCTCCTGAGCTACTGCACCAGGCCTGGCTGACTCAGGGAAAAGGGCGCAATTTCGGCGTCGAACTGCTCTCCCGTCGGACGCACCATCTGATAGGTGCCGTGCATCGAGCCGAACGGGGTCGTCAGCGGACAGCCTGACGTGTACTGGAAGTGCTCGCCCTGAGCCAGGCTTGGTTGCTCCCCGACGACTCCAGGTCCCTTGACCTCTTCGACGTCGCCGTTGGCGTTGGTGATGATCCAGTGACGGCTCACGAGCTTCACCGGCTCCTCGCCCTCGTTGGTGATGGTGACCTGATACAGGAAGAACCACTCCCCACGCCGAGGATCGGAGTGCTCGGGAGAGTAACGAGGTCGCACTTGGACGCGCACGCCTCGGGTGACCGCTTCGCTGCTACCGTCGCTCATGGCTGCGGCTTAACACTGCGCGGGGTCAGCGACCAAGCTTCGCCTTGGCCTTGCGCAAACGCGCCTCGGCGTCCTCCAGGCTCTTCGGGCGCGCGCGCTTTCCGGTCAGCGCCTGCCAGCCCTTCACTTCTTCTTCCAGGGTCGCGACGGCGGCCTTCGCGTCACCGAGCTTCAGCTCGAGCTTCGACTTGCGCTCGAGGTACATGAGCTTCCTCGGGCCGTGGGCCAGCTTCACGGCGCGCGTCGTCGCCGCGAGCGCATCCTGGTTGCGACCGAGAGCGACGTACACCTGGGACAGCCGCGCCGGGGGCTCCGCCGACCCCGGGATCTGCTTCTCGCGCGCTTCGAGCATCTTCAGCGCCTCCTTCGGGCGGCCGAGCTCGAGGTAGGCCTTCGCGCGCCCGTAGTCGTACGTCGCCTGGATCTCCGGCTCGTCCGCCTTCTCCGCGGCGGCTTCCAGCGCCTTCAGTCCGGCTTCGATCGAAGCCTTGGCCCCCTGCTTGTCGCCCTTCAGCTCTCGCGCGTACGCCAGGATGTTGTGGGCGTCGGCGACGTCGTCGGGCGACATCACCTCGGGTGGTTCCGCGAGGAGATCGCTCAGGTGGGCCTCCACCTTGCGGATGGTCTCCTGCAGCGTCGGGTGGCTCTTCAGCCCCTGGGCACAGGCGAGCACCTGATTGGCGTAGTCGGCCGGGATCGAGGCGCCGACGACCTCATCCAGGTGATCCAGCCCAACGTGCACGCATTCACTGGCCATGCCCGCCCGAGCCAGGCTGCGCACCCAGCCTTTCAGGGCCTCGCTGCGCCGCGGCCAGTCCTTCGGGGCGCGCTCGACGGCGAGCCCGTACTGCTTCGCTGCCTCGCGGTGCTTCGACGCGGCGTGCAGCGCGCGAGCCTCGACCAGCGCCTTCAGCGGGCTGTCCTTGGGCAACGAGTCGCTGCTCAGCGCCTCGTGGGCCTCCAGGGAACCATCCAGGAACCCGCGCATCTCTCCCACGCTCGCAGAGCCTGGCCACATCCCGAGCACCGCACCCGAGGCGTCGAGCACGAAGAAGCTCGGCAGCACCTCGACCGCGTATTTCTCCTGAAAACCCGCGTTCTCGTCGCGGTCGGTGTCGAGCTCCACGAACACCATGCGC
>JAGQIY010001338.1 GCA_020430865.1 Myxococcales bacterium | reverse complement strand
CAGACGACATCTTCGGCGTCACGCCAGCGTGTCCCGCAGACGGTCGAAACGACCTCTACTATTCGACGGAATTCGACCAGCGCTCGACCGAAGAGCCTTTCACTGCGGAGACGGTGGGTTGGGGCAGCGGCGGCTGCGATCGCCCGGTGAGCGCGGACGACTCGACACCGTGGGATGGCTGCGTGCTCGCCGAGCGAGTCCTCGATCCGCCTGGCGCAGGAGGCGGGAGCGACATCCCCGCTCAAGCCGAGGTGTATCGCATCAAGAACGCCGGATGCTTCCAGGATGATCCGAGCTGCCCGCCGCTGTTCGATGGCGAGCCCTACTACCCTGCGGTCGGCTACCGAGGACAGGACCTACGTGGCCTGAGCGTGGGCTGGCATCTCGCTTCACTGTACGTGCACAGCGATCCGCGGCAAACCGGCTCAGAGACGCCAGGTGCGCTCCCGTACTGGCGAATCGTGGACAGCGCCGGAGGTGTCGTGGCGGAAGCGGAGCTCTGGGACCACACACTCCTTGACCCGCCCAGCGACTGGCAACGCCAGGTGCTGCCCTTCTACATCACCGCTCCAGGCGACTACCGCTTGGAGGTGTACCCCACAGATCCACGCCTGCCCGTTCACTACCTCATTCCCGATTTCGTGGACGAGGGGGGAAGCGGACTGCGTGGTGAGCTGTGGGATAGCTTCCTGGTCTCCTCCGCCCAGGTGGAGCGGGTCGTCGAGGCCTTCGATGGTACTCTCCCAGCGGCTTCAGCCTGGGTGCGCACGGGCATCAACCGCTCGACGGAGACGCGGCGCTGCAACGAGCTCCGGGGCGCAGAGATGCGCAAGCGCTTCGAGCGCAAATGCGAGTTCGTGTGCTCCGACGGCATCCACGACAACTGCGCGGCGCAGAGGCCGGATGCGATCCCCACGGAAGTTTGCTTCTACGAGGCGCAGTTCGCGATCAACCTGGAGCAGGTGGAGAGCGGCGACTTGATCCCAAGCGGGCAGCTCGCGATCGGCAACTTCAACCTGCGTCACAACCTCGCTGGGGTGAACTTCGTGGGGACGGGAGTGACGGACTGCAGCCACACCTCCTCAACGTCCTGCTACTACAACGGCTTTGCGGAGTACTCCCTCACCCACGACGGTTCGACCCGCATCCGCGCTCACGACGGCAGCACCCTCGCGGCGCACATGCAGACCGCGTACATCGAGCACGGCAAGGCGTTGGCGACGGAGCGTGTGCTCACGAACCCGCCCTCGAGCACCGATGGTTCGCTCATCGAGCCGTACATGAAGGGTGAGCTGAAGGGGCGCCCCATTCAGGGCTTGTACACGCTGCGGATCTGGGATGATCCGGGCCTCCGCTGGGAGCAGCTCGACGACATCCAGCTCTATTGGCGCTACCACTACTGGACCCGCTTCAAGAACTGAGGTGCGCCATGATGGGCAACCCAATGCAGGTTGGCATAGCAGGCGCACTTGCCTGCGTGCTCGGAGTCGCCGCGCAGTGTAACCCAGAGGCGACGCCCGGCGCGGTTGGCGCTGGAGGCTCGACGGCCGGCGAAGCGGGTGCGGGTCTGGACGCAGCGGCCGGCGGTGCACCCTCGGGTGGATCTGGAAGCGTCGGTGGGAGCGGAGGCGCGGCACCCGACGCCGGAACAGACGGAGGCTTCGATGCATCTGGTGACGACGCTTCGGCGGATGCATCAACCGATGCTCCCAGCGATGCTGCGCCCCCCTGCGTTTCCGCGTCTTGCGGTGATGGTTGCTGGGACCCACTCAACGAAGAATGTGATGACGGCAACCAGGAAGGAGGCGAT
>JAGQIY010001337.1 GCA_020430865.1 Myxococcales bacterium | reverse complement strand
TAGTCCGTCGTCACAGCGAAGCGGTGGTCGAAGTGATCGCCGGGGACATTGAGGACGTCAAACTCCTCGCGCTGCCAGCCATCCCCGATGCCGATCAGGCAACGCCCGCCTGAGAGCCGGTCGGCGGTCGCACCCATCTTGGCGACAACGGCCGGGTGCCGGTACGGCGCCGCGAGCACGCACGTGCCGATCTGCACCCGGCGCGTGGCGACTGCGAGCGCACTCAGCATCGTGAGCACCTCGAGGTAGTCACGCGGCGTACGCTCGGAGGCCTGCTCGCCGGAGCCGTAGGGGTACGCCGTCCGCACCGACCGCGTCGGTGCAACGTGGTCATGCACCCAGACCGAGTCGAATCCGATCGCCTCGGCGTGGCGCGCACGGGCGATACAGGCGTTCGCCCCGGCGCCGGTCGGCTGGATGTTGGCGGCACTGACACCAAACCGCATGCGTGACCTCCGCCGCGTGATTGCCGGACGCGGGAGGGCGCGCGCGCCTGCGGGCACGCGCCCCTCCCGGACGGCAGCTACTTGATCGCGAGCGGGTTGATCGGCGAGCCGACCGCGCGCGTCACGCGGAGCGGGGGCGCGACGAAGAGGCATTCCCACACGCCGTCCTGCGCGCAGTCCTCGGCGAGCTCGTCGAGGTCGAACATCTCGCCCAGTGTCAGCCCCATGTCGCGGATCGCGACCTGGTGGAAGGGCAGCCGGACCTCGGGGTCCTCGCCCGGCAGCACCTCGAGCGCCCAGTTGTCCGAGGCGATCGCCGCGAGCCGTCGCTCGTGAATCCACTCGAGCGTGTCGACCGTGAGGCCCGGCTCGCCGGCCATGAACTCCTCGCGGCTACCGTCCTCGACGAACTTCGTCCGCCAGCCCGTGCGCACGAGGACGACGTCGCCCTCGCGGATCTCGACGCCCTGCGTGCGCTCGGCCTTCTCGAGGTCGGCGCGGGTGATGCCGTAGCCGTGTTCGAGCCAGCGGACGCCCTTCAGGCGGGCGATGTCGAGGAGCACGCCCCGGGAGGCGATGCCCTTGTACTGCTTGTCGATGCTGTTCTTCTCGGCGCCGAAGCTCGTGACAGTGTTGGAACTGAAGCCGTTGTACAGGTGGTCCTCGTAGAAGACGTGTGCCAGCGAGTCCCACTGGGTCGCGGCCTGCAGCGGCATCATGATGTAGTCGTCCGTCACGCGAAGCGTGCCCATCCCGGGGCGCGTCCAGCCGGCGGCGTTGTCGCCGCCGTCCATCCGCATCAGGTGCACCGGGTTCGTCCGGCCACCCTGTCCGAGCTGGGGGCCCTCCGAGTCGAACGGGATGCCGAGTGAGAACGTGACGCCTCGCCTCACGCAACCGGCGGCCTCGACGAGCTTGGCCGGCGTGATGTAGTTCGTCGTCCCCTTCTCGTCATCGGCGCCCCAGCGCCCCCAGTTCGAGACGACCTTCGCCCACTCGTGGATGTCGACCTTGGTGGTGGTCATGGAGATCCCCCTTAGCTCCGTGCGGGCGCGCTCTCGTCCAGCCAGAAGTAGCGCCAGCAGTGCGTCGCCCAGTTATTCGGCGTCGTGTAGAGCGACTGCGAGAAGCTGTGCAGCCACGGCTGCGTCGCCGAGTACGTGTGGTAGCCGTTGAGGAACATCGCGACGACCTGGTCGTACGCCCTCGACGAGAAGTCCTTGGCCAGCTGCTGCCGCTCGTCGGCGTCAACGGACGTGCGCATCTTGTCCATGTAGCCGGTCAGCTCGGAGTCATCGATGTGGCCCCAGTTCTGTGGTGAGTCCGGGTAGTACAGCGGCCGCACGGCGACGTCGACGTCGAACCCCGCGACGCCGCTGTAGTACGCGAGATCAGGGAAGTTCTTCGACGCAAGCCGCTCCTGGAAGACGAGGAAGTCCAGCTCCTCGAAGTCCAGCGT
>JAGQIY010001336.1 GCA_020430865.1 Myxococcales bacterium | reverse complement strand
CTGCCCATCAGCCTCGATGTCGGCACCGAC
This sequence comes from Myxococcales bacterium, assembly GCA_020430865.1. Next base: position 3,691 of record JAGQIY010001336.1, on the reverse strand, counting down.
AATCAGGAGCTGTTGAACAACGAGCTCTACGTCGGCTGGCGGCACCCCCGCCTGCGTGGGCAGCGCTACTACGACCTGGTCGAGGAGTTCGTCGACGCGGTGATGACTCGGTTCCCCAAGGCACTACTCCAGTGGGAAGATTTCAAGAAGGCCAACGCCTTCACGCTGCTGGGCAAGTACCGCAAGCGCCTGTGCTCCTTCAACGACGACATTCAGGGCACCGCAGCCGTGGCGCTGGCTGGGATATTCGCAGTGGTGCGCAAGCGGGGCGTCGACCTGGCGAGGCAACGAGTGGTGATCCTCGGAGCGGGTGCGGCGGGCGTCGGCATCGGTCATCAGGTGCGGGATGCGTTGCAGCGCGCAGGGCTCACGGGAGCCGACTTGACTCGCGCCGTGGCGGTGCTGGACAGCCGCGGACTGATCGTGAACAGCCGGGATTTCCGCGATGAGTACAAGCGCGAGTTCGCCTGGCCGGAGCAAATGGTGCGAGAGCTGGGGCTCGACCCGGAGCAGCCCATCGACCTGTACCAGGTGGTCAAGGCGCTCCAACCCTCGGTGTTGATCGGGACGTCCGGCCAGCCTGGCGTCTTCACCGAGGAGATCGTGCGGGAGATGGCAGCTCACTGCGACGCGCCCGCGATCTTTCCGTTCTCCAACCCGACGAGCAAGAGCGAGGCCACGCCGGAGCAGCTCCTGGAGTGGACCGACGGTCGCGCGCTGGTCGCCACCGGTAGTCCCTTCGACCCGGTGGAGCTTCCAGACGGTCGCCGCGTCCGTATCGGTCAAGGCAACAACGTCTACGTCTTTCCTGGCGTCGGCCTAGGGGCACTCGTCTCGGAGGCTAGCGAGGTGACCGACTCGATGTTCACCGTCGCCGCGCATACCCTGGCCTCGGAGCTCACGGACCAGGATCTGGCGGAGGGCTCCTTGTTCCCGCGCATGCAGCGACTGCGAGAGATCACCCGCAAGATCGCCTGCGCCGTGGTCAAGGAGGCCGCAGACGAGAACGTGGGCAAGGCCTTCGAGGCCAACGCCATCTACGACGCCGTGAGCGAAGCCATGTGGGAGCCCGAGTACCCGGAGCTGATCCCCGTATGAGCGCGAGCCCTCAGGCGCGCGTCAATCGAAGGGTTCTGATCCTCAGCGTCGCGGTCGCTGGCGCGGCGGCGGTCGCTTACCGCGCGGCAATGCCATCGCAGAGCGCGCAGGGTAGTGGCGCAGCCAGCGCCTCCGCGAAGCCCGCGCCAAGCTCGGCCAGGGTGGAGTCCCCGGAGGTCGTGCGGCTCAAGGAGGACACATCGACCGGCAGTCGCCTACCCGCGCTGGAGATCCCCGAGCGAGGGGAGCTGCCTCGGGAGTTCCTCCAGCCTTATCCGAGCCAGCCCGCCGATCCCCCGGCAGACGCTCCGCTACCGCAACATCCGGTACGCTCCTATACCGTCACCGAGGCCCAACGCTTCTTGGAGCTGACCGTCCTCGCTCCCGAGCCAGTTGGTGAGGGCTGGTACATCGAGCTGAGCTACGAGGGCGGGCTGATCTGGCAGCACGCCGGCGACGTCGCCGACCAGCGCGGTCTGCTGACGCTGAAGATCCCCGCCCAGCGCCTGAAGACTGGCCACTATCAGCTGTTCGTCAGACGCCAGCTCGAGCCCAAAGCGCGCAACTTTCTCTATCGATTCGACGTCGAGATCGAGTGACGCGGCTGTGGACGCGGTTCCGTTTCGCTCTCGCCGCACCGCGGGTCGCTCAGGTCACGCCGTGCTCGTTCAGCTTGTAGTAGAGCGTGCGGCGACTCACACCAAGCATCCGTGCGGCAGCGTTGCGGTTGCCTCCAGCCTTCTTGAGCGCCTTCTCCAGTGCGCGCTTCTCGGCGCGTGCGATGGCGGTCGCCAGCTCGACCACGTCGCCTTCGCTCTCGGGGGGCGGCTCCTCACTCGCGCTGTACGCGGCCAGGGCGGTCTTCTGGTTGAGCGAACCGCCGTCGATCGCAGGCTGCCAGAGCGAGCAATCGCGAGCGGTGATGCGCGGTCCGTCGGCGAGCAACACGAGGCGCTCGATGAAGTTCTGTAGCTGGCGTACGTTGCCCGGCCAGCGGTGGTTCCTCAGCATCTCGAGCGCAGGGGCGTCGATCCCCATCGCGGCGCGACCGTTGTTCGTGCCGGCGGTACGCGCGAAGTGCATCGCCAGCTCAGCGATGTCGTCCGGACGCGCCCGCAGCGGCGGCACGAACAGCGGGACCACGCTCAGCCGATAGAACAAATCTTCACGGAAATCACCCGTGCGAACCATGCCATCGAGATCTCGGTGAGTGGCGGCGACGAAGCGCACGTCGGCCTTCAGCGTCTGAGTTCCCCCCAGGCGCTCGTACTCGCGCTCCTGGAGCACGCGCAAGAGCTTCACCTGGATCGCAGGCGTAACGTCGCCGATCTCGTCCAGGAAGAGGGTGCCGCCTTCGGCCAGCTCGACTCGCCCCGGCTTGCGCTGGGTGGCTCCGGTGAACGCGCCCTTCTCGTACCCGAACAGCTCACTCTCCAGCAGGTTGTTTGGCAGCGCCGCGCAGTGAACCTTGATGAACGGGCCGTCCCTGCGTGGACTCGTGTCGTGGATCCGGCGCGCCACCAGCTCCTTGCCCGTGCCGCTCTCCCCCCGCACCAGGACCGTCGCGACGCCGTCCGCGACGCGATTGATGGTGCGCTCCAGCTCGACCATCACCGGCGAGGTACCGATGATGTTGGACCGCTGACTGACCATCACGCTCTTCGGTGACTCGTCACTGTTCGCGCGCAGGAGGCTCAGCATCTTCTGGATGACGTACTTCACCTCCTCTTCTTCGAAGGGCCGACAGAGGAAGTCGTTGGCGCCGAGCCGCACCGCCTTCACGCCCAAGGAGGTCTTGCCCTGGTCGGTGATGACGACCATCGGCAAGTCCTCATAGGAAGCGTTCAGCTTCGTCAGCAGGTCGAGGCCGTTGGTGTCCGGCAGCTGAGCGCTCAGCGCCACCGCGGAGAAGTCCCGGCGCCCGAGCTCGCGCATCGCGTCCTTCTTGCAGGTCACGTGGGTCGTTTCGACCCGCAGCTCGGCCAAGATCGCAGACAAGGACTGGGCGGAGTCGAGGTTGGGATCGACGATGAGCAAGGATTGCTGAACTCGGTTCATCGCTTTCGACCGGGCGGGTCAGTGCCCGTTGATTGCTCCTAGCGTACCCAAAGCGCGGAGTTCCAGCGAGGCTTCGGGCGCGGGAAAGCGAGGCTCCTCCCGCACGACCCACAAAAGTCGACGCCCCCCGTGGACCAACACGGAGGGCGTCATTCGTTCGCAGGAGGTAGTTAGGCAATGACGAGGCCGCGCGCGTCCCTGGACCCGCAGCGGCCCCGGAAGACTCAGCCGCCGTTTCGTCGCTGGTAGGCGGGCGTGTCCCAGTCACGATCCACGTTGGACGGGAAGGTGATGCGATCCCGAACGCTGGGTAGACCGGATCCTTCCGCGCGTGCCTGGAGGCTGGCAGCAGCCGCCGCCGGCCGCCTGGAGTAGACCGTCGCGGGCTCGCGATCCAGCTCTTCCAGGGCGCGCGAGGGCACCTCGGGGCGAGGCTCGCGGCGCGCCGGGGCCTCCGAGGGACGCGCCTCGGCACGCGGAGCGGGGCGCTCCAGCGGCTGCCGGCTGGCCTGCCGAAGCAGCTCCTGGGGCTCCT
>JAGQIY010001335.1 GCA_020430865.1 Myxococcales bacterium | reverse complement strand
GGGCGGTGGCGCCGGAGGTGTCGGCGTGGGACGCGGCGCGAGTGGCAGTGCCTCGGGCCTGGGCTTGGGCGCCGGCGGGAACAGCGGGATCGCGACGCCTCGCGGCGCACGGGCGCCCGCGGCCTTCACCTCGAGCTCCGACTTGCGGGTGACGATGCGTCGACGCCCAACCAGCCCGAGACCGACGTTCATGGCCGCGATGCGCAGCCGCGACACATCGATCCCGCACTGCTCGCGCGCCTTGTGGGCGGCGCCCTTGCGCTCGTTCAGGAGCGCCACCAGGAGGTGCGTGGCGCCCGGCTCTCGCGCCCCCATGCGACTCGCGACGTCCCGGGCGTTCTGCAGTGCTCGTCGCAGCGGATGTTCGATCTCGTCCGTACTCGACCGCGCGGCGCGCAGCAGCCGCTCACCGCTCAGCCCCCGTTCATGGAGCAGCACTGCCGCCGGCCCCTCGCGCAGCGCGATCGCGGCCAGAAGGTGGGCGCTGGTCACCCGCTCCCGGCGGGTGTTGGCTTGAGACTCGGCCAGTTTACGTAAGTCGAAGAGCTCGGTGTCGGCGGAGCGGGCCAGCATGCGTTTCCTTGGGGTGTCGCTGGTTCGAGCCGAGAAGGACCCGAGCCACTCGCGCCTGCCGGCGCTGCGAACGAACAGACCTGGGTGAGCTGCGATAAATGACGTGATCTGCCCCGCCTGGGCCAACTTCGAGGCCGCATTCCCGGCCCGCGTCTTCGCCCGCATTCTTGGCCAAACGCCTCGCGCCGGACGAAATCAGAGGCCATGTGGCCGAAAGCCAACTCGTGGATCTGGCTCAGTCTGTGGCCCCTCGCCGTCTGGAGCTGCCACGCAGCGGACGACGACGCTCCCTCACCCCCGAACCCGCAACCGCAGGCGGCGGCGCCCAGATCCAAGGTTGCCACACCCGGAGCGAAGACTCGGGCCGACGGGACCAAGCGCGCACCAGCGCGAGCCACGCCCCGAGCCAAGCAAGACGAGAAGCCTCGCATCTACGCCCTCGACCTCCGGGTCTACATCCGAGAGCGGCCAAGCGACGCGAGCCCCGAGATCGGCGCGCTGCGCATCGGTCAGGGAGTCACGCTCAGGAGCCAGCGCGCGGTAAAGGGCGCCGGCTGTGAGAACCCCGGGAAGGGCACACCTTCCAAGGCTGGGTGGTTCCCGGTCGAGCCCGAAGGCTACGTGTGCCTCGATCGCACGACGACCCTCGACGAGAAACACCCGCTACTCGTCGCCAAGGCAGGACACCAAGCCGACTTCACCAAGGACGCCCCCGTCCGCTGGGGAGAGTCCCTGGAAGCTCCCGTCTACAGACGCTACCCCACGGAAAAGGAACAGAAGCGCAGCGAGTACCAACTCGAGAAACACCTCGCCCGCGTCAACGCCGTTCGCGAAGCTCGATCGGGGGGTGAGAAAGCGCCGCCCCGCGCCCTGGCGCGCCTGCGAGGCGCCGACCCCAGCCTGGTCAAGGCGCCACTGCCACCGTATCTGGAGGAGCATCAGGACTCCCCCTGGGCGACTGCGATCTGGCCAGGCAACGCTCCGCCCCGGATGAGCTTCGTTCCGCCGCGCTCGAGCATCTCCTGGATCGACGAGTTTCAGGCCGACGGGCGCAGCTGGCTCGTCACCCCCGAGCTCACCGTGGTGCCCAAGGACCGCATCCTCGAGCTCGAACCCGCGAAGTTCCACGGGGTGTTCATCGGCAAGGACGCCGAGCTGCCGCTGGCGTACATGCGCTTCGACGATCGCGCCAAGTGGCGCCTCGACTCCGCCCAGGCGAGAGCGGAAGAGCAACCCGAGCTGATCCCCGTCGTCGCGAAGGAGAGCGACGAAGCAGCCGACGAGCAGACAGACGACGAGGCAGCGGAAGACGCCTCGAGCCCCTGGAGGGTGGATCCTCCGGGAAGCGACGGCAGGCTGGTCAAGACCGAGCAAACCTGGAAGCGCCTCAGTCACGTCGAGCTGACCGGACGCGTGCGCTACCAGCATGGCAAGCGCTTCCTCGAGACGAGGGAAGCCGGGATGTGGGTGCTGCAGAAGGACACCGCGGTGATCCGCGCCTGGGAGCCCCGCGGCATCCCCTTGGAGAAGAACGAGAAGTGGCTCGACGTCTCGATCTATCAAGGCACGCTCGTCGCCTACGAGGGCACCAGGCCCGTGTTCGCCACGTTGATCTCTCCAGGGCTGAATGGATACCGAAGTCGCACAGGGCCCGTGAAGAAGAACACCACCCCGAGCGGCACCTTTCGCATCGAGTGGAAGCACCTGGCGACGACGATGAGCCCTGATCCGGAGAAGAAGCGCTACTACCTCACGGATGTGCCGTTCACGCAGTTCTTCCACATGCC
>JAGQIY010000144.1 GCA_020430865.1 Myxococcales bacterium | reverse complement strand
AGACCATCGCCAAGCTGCTTCACGAAGACATCGAGGACGAGAACACCATCTCCGAGCTCGAGCGCCTCGCCAAGGTGGCAGGCGCCGAGCAGAGGCTGGCGGAGATCTACGCGGGGGAGCTCGAGGACAGCGTCACCGACGAGAGCACTCTGCGCCTCGCACGCCGCGCCGGCGAGCTCTTCGCAGGCCTGGGGCAGAACGAACGCGCGCTCGAGTACTACCGCAAGGCGCTGGCCTTCGAGCCCGAGAACCGCGAGCTGTTCGAGGCAATCGATGGTCTCTTGGTGAAGACGGAGAAACACGAAGAACGCGTGTCGCTCTATCGTGAGGCGCTCGATCACCGCTACGAGCCTGACGATCGCTTGCACATCCTCCACGTCGTGGCGGAACTCCAGCGCACGAAGCTGGCTCAACCCGAAGAGGCGATCCTGACGTACGTCCAGGCGCTCGACGTGGAAGCGTCGGACAGCCGGTCTCTCGAGGCGTTGACCGAGCTGTATCGCGAGGCCGAGCGCTGGGAAGACCTGGCGGAGCTGTATCTTCGTCGCGCGGAGACTCAGGGTGGCAGCGTCGGCGCCGGCTTCCGTATCGAGCTGGCCAAGCTATACAAGGGCGAGCTCTCCGACACCTCGCGCGCGATCGACCAGTTGCAGGAGATCGTGCTCGCTTCGCCCGGCCACAAGGAGGCGGTCGCCGAGCTGGAGGCCTTGCTGGATGACCCGGAGCACAAGGAGCGCGTGGTGGAGATCCTGCGCCCCTTGTACGAGGAGGCCGACGACTGGCGCCGCCAGATCAAGCTCAACGAGGATCGCTACGAGCTGGCGGAAGATCCCATCGAGCGCGTGGCCGTCCTGCGGGAGACCGCGAGACTCTGGGAGGAGCGCGGGTCCGACGCACATCGAGCGCGGCGCGCCCTCGCCGCCGCCCTGGAGCTGGACCCTGAGGACGGAGAAGTGCGCGGGGAGTACCAGCGCCTGACCGAAGCGACCGACGCCTGGGACGAGCTCGCGAAGACCTATACGTCGATCCTGGACAAGAAGCCTGATTTGCTGAGCGCCCGCGAGGTGCTCAATTACCTCGCGGAAGTCCACGACAAGCATCGCGACGACCCACGCGCTGCGCTGAACGCCTACGAGCGCCTGCGCCAAGTCGATGAGGCGGATCTCGAGCCGGTGACCAAGATTGAAGAGCTTGCCACCCTGCTCAGCGACTGGGACGCGCTGGTGCGCGTCCTGGTTGCGAAGGCGGACCTGGTCCTCGACGACGAAGAGCGTGCCAGCATCTGGAGGCGCGTCGGTGAGGCCAAGCGGGACATGTTGGAGGACAATCCAGGGGCGATCGAGGCGTACGAGAGCGCCATCGAGCTCGACCCGGAGAGCGCCTTCACCATCGATTGCCTCACGGAACTCTACCTGGAGAAGCAGGACTCCTCCGAGAGCGACGCGGCTCGGCTGGTCGAGCTGTACCAGCAGCGCGTCGAGCTGTGCGACGAGGACGACACGGACCTCCGCTACGAGCTGCTGGTATCGGCGGCAAAGGTGTACGAGGAGCGCTTGGAAGATCGGCCGAGCGCCATCGATTCGCTGGTCCAGGCGCTCGCCACCAAGCCAGGCGACAAGCCGGTGTTGCGATCCTTGGATCGGCTCTACCGCGCGGAGGAGCGCTGGCCTGAGTTGCTCGACAACCTCAAGCTGGAGGCCAGCACGGAGGAGGACCAGGCGGCTCGCGTCACGCTGCGCAAGCAGATCGGTGACATCCTGGGTGGGCAGCTGCAGAGCTTCGATGAAGCCCTGGACGCTTATCGACTCGTGCTCGACGAGGCTCCCGACGACACCGAGGCCCGCGCTGCAGTGAGGAAGCTCGGCGAGGAGCATGAAGACCTCCGCAGCACCGTCGCGGAGATTCTGGTCCCGGTGTTGCGGCAGAGCGCCGCGCACGCGGAGCTCGTGGAGGTGCTCGAGCTGCGCCTCACGGTGGAGACGGATCCGCTGCGCCGCGGTGAGACGCTGCGCACGGTCGGGCTCGTCTACGAGATCAACCTGGAAGAGTCCGCGAAGGCCCTCGACGCCCTGCTGCGCGCTCTCACGGAGATGCCCGACTCGACGGAACTCCACGCCGACATCGAGCGCCTCGCCGAGCAGAGCGACGGCTGGGCGAAGTACGCCGAGTCTCTGGAGGAGCGCGCGGGCGCCAGCTTCGATCCGGATCTGGTGAAGGACCTGTTCTCGCGTCTGGGCTCGGTAGCCGAGAACCACTTGAGCGATCCCAAGCGAGCCATCGACGCGTACTCACGCGCGGTGGAGCAAGCGGGCGACCAGGCTGATCTGCTGCTTGCTTTGGACCGGCTCTACGAGAAGGTGGAGGACTTCCAGTCCCTCGCTGACGTGCTCGAGCGTCGTGCGCTGCTCGACGCCGACGAGGCGGAGCAGGCGGCTATCTACCATCGCCTGGCCACGGTCCAGATCGCCAAGTTCTCCGAACCGGCCCGCGGTCTCGGTTCGTTGCGAATGGCTCTCGAACGGGTGCCAGGTCACGAGCCGTCGGCGAAGGCACTGGAAGAGCTGACGTCGGAGCGGGATCTGTTCGAGGAGGTCGCCGAGCTCCTGGAAGAGGTGTACCGCGCCGCCGGCAGGACGCAGGACCTGGCCGGTCTCTACGAGAAGCGCGTCGGCTTCGCGGACTCGCCCATGGAGCGCATCGACATGCGCCGCAGCCTGGCCAAGGTGCTGGAGGACGACTGCCAGGACGCCGCCGCTGCCCAGCGCGTGCTCCAGCAGGGGCTCAACGACGATCCTGCCGACGGCATGCTGCTTGGAGAGCTGGAGCGCCTGGCGCCCATCACCGGCAACTGGGAGGGCGCTGCGGCAGCGCTCCGCGACGCCATCAATACCAAGGAGGACCTCACCCCCGACGTGGCGAAGGAGCTGTGTCTGAAGCTTGCGGGCTGGTACCGCGACAAGGTGGAGGACCCGCCCTCCGCCGAAGCGGCGTTGCTCAAGGCGCTCGACTACGATGCGGAGAGCGACGAGGTGCTGCTCCAGCTCGAGCAGCTACAGCGTACGAGCGCGGGTCGCGAGCGCGATCTGATCGCCACGCTGCGTCGTCGCGCGAAGCTGCAGCTCGACATGGGCATGCGAGAGACGCTGTTCCAGCAAGCCAAGGAGCTGGCCGACGAGCTCGGGGACCGCGAGCTGGCGGAGTCGCTGCTCCGCGAGCTGCTCGCACAGGACGACGGCAACCTGTGGGCGCTGTCGGAGCTCACCGAGCTGCGGGAGGCCGCCGAGGACTACCAGGAGACCTTCGATCTGCTGGTGCGACGAGCCGAGCTGCGGGCCGACGCAGGAATCCTGCGTGAGCTGCGTCTCCGCGCGGCAACAATCGCACAGGAGAAGTTGAAGGACGCCGACAAGGCGATCGAGCTCTTCGAGGCGCTCTTCGAAGACGAGCCCACGGACACCCAAGCCTCCAAGGCCCTGCGTCAGCTGTTCGCCGAGAGCGAGCGCTTCGATGAGCTGGGGCGACTCCTCGAGCGGCTGGTGGACATCGTGGACTCGTCGAGCGAGCGCAGCGAGCTCCGGATGGAGCTGGCTCAGCTCAATCGCGAGAAGTTCAACCTGCCCGACGCGGCCATCGAGCTTCTGCGTTCCGTGCTGTACGACGAGCCCAGTCGCGCAGATGCCGTGGTGGCCTTGAGCGAGCTCTACGAGCAGACCGACCGCGATGAAGAACTCGCGGAGCTGCTCAAGGAGCAGATCGCCGCAGCCAAGGAACGCGAGGACACCGATGCAGAGCTGACCTTCGAGGTGCGGCTCGGCGAGATCTACGACTCGCGACTCAACGACCGCCAGAAGGCGATCGACACCTACCGCTCGGTGCTGGAGCGAGACAGCTCGCATCGCGGTGCCCTCGAAGCGCTCGCGCGCCTCTACCGCGCTCAGAACGAGCATCGAAGCGAAGCGGAGATGCTCAGCCGCCTGCTCGACCAGAGCACCGGGGACGACGCAGTGAAGCTCGCCACCGAGCTTGCGGATGCCCATGAGCGGCTCGACGATGCGGAGGCGGCCGCGGAGGCTCTGGAGCGCGGGCTCAGCCACGACTCTCGAAACTCCCAGCTGCGCGAGCGCTTGGCGGCGCTCTACACGAAGCTTTCCGCGTGGGAAAAGCTTGCGTCGCACATCGCGGATGACGCGGAGGCGACGGAGGACGTGGAAGAGAAGGTCAAGCTGCTGGTCAAGGCGGCAGACCTCCACGCCGAGAAGCGCAAGGACATGGCAGCCAGCGCCGAGATGCTCGAGCGCGCCAGCGCGCTCAAGCCCGACGATCGCGAACTGATGCTCGCGCTCTGCGATGCCTACAGCGGCAGCGGGCGCGGGAAGGCCGCGGTCGAGGTGTTGGAGCGCATCGTGGAGAGCTACGGTGGGAAGCGCTCCAAGGAACTCGGGGACATCCACCGGCGGCTTGCGACGGCGTACCTGGCTGACGGTGAAAAGGAGCGAGCGCTGGAGGAGCTGGACAAGGCGTTCCGCATCGAGCCCGGCAACGTCAGCGTCCTCAAGCAGCTCGGCGCAGTCAGCCTGGAGGCGGGAGACCTCAAGAAGGCGCAGCAGATGTTCCGCGCGTTGCTCTTGCAGAAGCTCGACGACAAGTCGCCGATCACCAAGGCGGAGGTGTTCCTCAACCTGGGCAAGGTGCATCAAGGCCTGGGCGAGAAGCCCAAGGCGATCCAGATGCTCGAACGCGCGATCCAGGCCGATGGCGATCTGGAGGAGGCCAAGCAGCTGCTCGCGGAGCTGAAGGGCTGACTCCTTCGGACCTGCGCGCCCTCGCCCCGCGAAGCCTCCCACCGGAGCCGCTGCCGCGGGGTAACCTTGGCGGCGGCCGGAGACTCCTCGGCCGCTGTCTGGCCATCCTGGTGCGCATGCTGCTTGCGACGCTGCGCGTCCGCGTCATTGGCGCGGCGCCCCAGGGCAGGGCGGTGTACGCGTTCTGGCACGGCAAGCAGCTGGGGCTGCTGGGGCTCCCACACCCCCGGCCGACACAGGTGCTCGTCAGTTAGTCCATCGACGGT
>JAGQIY010001334.1 GCA_020430865.1 Myxococcales bacterium | reverse complement strand
GGGGCGCCTCCTCCCGGATACGGTCCGCCTGGCGCGCCTCCGATGGCGCCGCCGATGGCCCCCGGCGCGGATCCGGCGTACGCCCCCACCGCACCCCCGATGGAACAGGGCGGAGCGCCACCTCCAGCGCCCTACGCGCCACCCCCTCCGCCCCCGGCGGCGCCGGAGCCGAACGCGCCCGTGGCCGCAGAAGGCGCGCGCGTGCTGGCAGGCTTCATCGTCAGCTACGAGGGCAACGAGCTCGGTACGTTCTGGCCGCTCTACGCGGGCAAGAACATCATTGGTCGCAAGGACGCCATGGAGGGCCTCGACATCGAGATCGACCATCCCACCACCTCCAGCCGTCACGCGGTGATCACGGCGACCGCTCGCCCCGGCAAGCTCACGCTGGAGGATCCGGGCAGCACCAACGGCACGTACCTCTCGGGCGAGCGTCTACCGAACAACCAACCCAGAGACCTGAGGGACGGAGACGCCGTCCGCTTCGGCGGCTACAGCGTCACCATCAAAGTGATCTGAACGGTTTACGAATGGCCGCCGAGCAGCATGGGCTCGGCGGCTCGCCCCTTCAGCGCGTCAACGGATAGCAGTTGCAAATGGATAGAAACGGCTTTGGTTTGGGCTCCCGCCGCGGCGTCGGAGCAAGGATATGGGCGTGCATCGCCTTGCTGATGTGCGCTTGGCTGCTTCCCGCTGCCGCTTCCGCTGCGCCGGAAGCTCACATCCTGCGCATCGATCCCAGGACCAGCACCGAGAGCGGCGACCCGCTGATCACGATGGTCACCGAGGTCGTGCAGACCAAGCGCGTGGGAGACGCCACGAGCCACTGCGCCGCGATGACCGGCAACTCGCTCTACGATTGCATGAGCGCCGCCCTGGAGAAGCCGGGCGCGCTCTACGAGGTGTTTCCTTTCCCCAAGGATAACGCCATCTTCACCGTCAAGGTGGATGGCGCCGACAGCCTGGGAAAGATCGAGAAGGTCGATCGGTGGGGCGAACAGCTGAACCAGCCGGGCGTCGGCACCGCCTGGCTGATCATGATTGACGCGGATCGTCGCATGTCAGGCGGCTTCGAGGAGGCCAAGCAGGTCGCCGAGCGCTTCGTCGCCAGCATGGGTCGGAACGACATCGTCAACGTGATGTTCTTCAACGACCGCGCGGTGTTCAAGGACTCCAAGTGGCTGTCCTCTGCGGACAAGAGCAAGGCCAGCGCCCTGATCCGCTCGCAGACTAGCTTGATGCCATCGTCTGGCCGCAACCGCACCCTGCTGACGTTGCTCAAGACCGGCGTCACCGATGCCTTCAAGAACCTCGGCAACGTGGGCGAGACGGTGAAGGTGCCGATGCACCAGGCACTGGTCGTGCTCTCGAGCGGTTTCGGCGGGACGGATCCCTCCACCACCGGCCCCGGAGCGCTTCAGCTCCAGCAGTACCTGACCGGCGGACGCTTCCCGGAGAGCAACACCGCGCTACCGAAGAGCCCGCTGCCCGTCATCAGCATCTGGTTTCCGCACACGACCTACGACGAGTTCAAGAAGAACTCGATGGAGTTCATGCAGAACCTGGCGAACCCGGAGATCGGAGGCCTGTACACGATCATGCGCGGGGGTCAGGGTGGACGCGCGGACACCATCGTGAAGGCGGTGCGCACCCGCTTCTCCAAGATGTATCTGGTGAAGGTGCGGCTGTCCTGTGTCGCCACCAGCGTCACTCAGACCTTCAGCCTCGTCTTCAACAACGTGAAACCCCCAATCCTGGGCGACAACACGTTCAAGGACGTCCCGGTCGGCATCGACCCGACGACGTGGCCCCTGGACGTCAACCAGAAGCTCACTCAGGACAACATCGCCCAGGCCGGCGGAATATATCCCGGCGGAAAATTCAAGGTCTTTGGCAACTTCTGCTGGGGTGGTGATACCAGCCGCGCAGAGGTCTATTTCCTACCCGCTGGGCAGAACCCACCGGCCGCCCTCGCCGGAGCCAACATCGAGCAGGCCAAGAAGGCCCAGCAGCAGCTGATCCAGCAGGGCATGCGTGGCAAGGCGATCGAGGCCAACGACACCTACGTCGAGTTCGAGGCTCCGGACAAGGACAAGATGATCCACGGGTCGGGCAGCCAGGCGGTCGCGCGGCTCGTGCTGTTCGACAACCGCGCCAAGCGCACGAGCGGAGTGACGGCGGACACGATCCTGCAGGTGAAGGCCACCAGCAGCGGTCCGTTCCCGATCCTGTACGTGCTGATTGGGCTCTTCGGCTTGACCGTGATCGCGCTCTTGGTGGTGGTCATCGTGCGTAGTGGTGGCAAGAACCGGCGCCCGCCGCCGCCGCCCCCACCGGCGATGCCACCAGGCGGTGGCTATGGCGGACCTGGTGGCTACGGCGGGCCTGGTGGCTACGGCGGGCCTGGTGGCGGCTACCCGCCTCAAGGCGGCGGCTATCCTCCGCAGGGCGGGGGCTACGGAGGTGGCTACGGCGCGGCACCTGCAGGCCCCGTGGGGGCGGCTTCACCGGCAGTCAACTCGCCCGCGCCGCCCATCGCGGCGGCCCCGCCCAACGCCGCGGTCCCAATCGCCGCGGCGCCTGCGGCGGCGCCACCCGCCGCTGCTCACGGGCCGCCAACTCCTGCGGCGGCCCCTCCAGCCTTCGCGGCCGCTGCCCCCGCAGCCGCCGCTGCTCCAT
>JAGQIY010000143.1 GCA_020430865.1 Myxococcales bacterium | reverse complement strand
GTCCTGCGCCGTACCGATGTTCGGACTGGACAGATCTATCACCTCAAGTACAATCCTCCGCCCCCTGATGCGGAGCTCCAGCATCGAGCAGACGATCAGGAGGAAAAAGTCGTCCAGCGCCTCAATGACTACGAGGCGATCACCTCGGCGCTGCTTCCCTACTACGAGCAGCGCGGCCTGCTGAAGCAAGTAGACGGGGTGGGCGAGCTGGACGAAATCACAGCCCGCATCACCGAGGCACTCGGCAACTAACGGCGAGCGCCCGGATGAGTTCTTTCAAGGAGGACGATCGAGAACGAGACGAGATACAGAGCGCCTACGAGGCAGGTTTGGTTGAAGAGGTACTACCCCGCGGCATGTTCCGCGTGCGCCTCGACTCCGGACAGACCCTGCGCGTGGGACTCACTCCAACCTCTCGTCACTCGATGGTTCGACTCATCTCAGGAGATCGCGTCCAGATCAAGGTCTCCAGCCATGACCCTTCCAGGGGTCACATCATCAAGAAGCTCTAAGAGGGTACCCCCATGAAGGTCCGACCCAGCGTTAAGAAAATCTGTGACAAGTGCAAGGTCGTGAAGCGCTCAGGCGTGGTTCGCGTTCTGTGCAGCAACCCTCGCCACAAGCAGCGCCAGGGCTGAGAAGAGGATTAGGACATGGCCCGTATTGCTGGAGTTGATCTCCCCCGTCGCAAGCAGCTCGAGTTCGCGCTTCCTTACATTTTCGGTATCGGTCCGAAGACCGCCCGCGAGATCTGTGAGCGTGCCGGAATCGAGAACACGAAGAAGGTGGACGAGCTCTCGGACGCCGAGGTGAAGCAGCTGCGTGACACCATCGAGAACAACTACAAGGTCGAGGGCGACCTTCGCCGCGAGATTCAGCAGAGCATCAAGCGGCTGATGGACCTCGGGTGCTACCGCGGTCTGCGTCATCGCAAGGGGCTGCCGGTGAACGGGCAGCGTACGCACACCAACGCGCGCACCCGCAAGGGTCCGAAGCGTGGCGCGGTCAAGCGTCGATAGACACAGGCTTTTGAAGTTTTTCCACTTGGATAATACGAGACAGGCGTAGCGATGGCGACGAGCAAGAAGCGTGGCGGCAAGAAGGTCGTCAAGAAGAACGTCGGAGCGGGCATTGCCCACATCCGGTCGACCTTCAACAACACCATGGTGACCATCACCGACGTGAACGGAAACACGATCTCTTGGGCGAGCGCGGGCACCCGTGGCTTCAAGGGATCGCGCAAGAGCACCCCGTGGTCGGCGCAGCTGGCCGCGGAGGAGGCCGCTCGTCGCGCGATGGAGCACGGGATGCGTTCGGTCGCTGTGTTCGTTCGCGGTCCGGGTGCAGGTCGTGAGAGCGCGCTGCGTGCGCTGCAGTCCGCGGGCTTCCGCGTGACGCTGATTCGCGACGTCACCCCCATCCCCCACAACGGCTGCCGCCCCCCGAAGCGTCGGCGCGTCTGATTCAGGCTTAGGAAGTATCATGGCACGGTACATTGGTCCGGTTTGCAAACTCTGCCGTCGCGACGGCACGAAGCTCTATCTGAAGGGCGCGCGCTGCTTC
>JAGQIY010001333.1 GCA_020430865.1 Myxococcales bacterium | reverse complement strand
GGATGATGCGCCCCTCTTGATCGCGGAACTCCCAGCCGTTGCCGTCCAGACGTGCGAGCAGCGCTCGAGGCTTCAGGCGCACCTTCACCAGCACGTGGCCATAGGTGTCGCTCTCCCCCCACCCTCGAGCAGTTCCCCAAGGATTTACCCAGGCGAACCGCCGCAACCCCAGGTCGGGCTCGAGCAATCTGCGTGCGACCAGGCGCTGCTCTGGCAGCACGTCCGCAGAGTCGCGCATCAGCTCCAGGCGTCGGTCGAAGAACGCGCGGCTGCCATCGTCGGCGCGATCCTTCAGCAACAGCCGTCGACGACTCCTGAGCTCGCCGAGCTGCGCCTTCGTCGTCCAGGTGAAGAACTCGCTGCGAACGTAGTCGCCTCGGGTCACCCCGGAGCTCGCGAGGTAGCGCGCTTCCTCCGCCGCCAGCCTCACCTGGGGCGGCGGTGGCGCGACCTCGACCGCGGTCGCGCGCGCCACGGGGCTCTCGCCGGACACCGCGGGCGCTGGCCGCGCCGTTGAAGAGACCGCGTTCGGCGACTGCTCGGGCGTCGTACAACCAGCGCACCCAAGCGCCACCACTACCCATGCCGGCACCCGCATGGTCGCCTTCTACGTGTGAGTCGCGTGGAAGTTCTGCGGACCTGCTGCTCTTCGCCTCGCGTTCTCCCGAGGGTTCGGGATCGGGGGTGAGATCAGTCGGTCGAGCGGCGTCGCAGCCAGAACAGCGCTGGCAGGAGCAGCAGGAGCGCTGAGCCAGACGAGCGTCGAGCGGCTCCCGGCAGCGAGCACAGGCAAGCGTCGGCGAGGCGGAAGTCCGCCGGGAGGAACTCGAGGGCCTCACAGCGGTGCTCCTCCGAGCAGTACACACCAAGTCCCACGCAGTCGGTGTCGACGCTGCACGAGGTCAAGCAGACACCCTCCAGGTTGCAGTCGTAGGGTGCGCAGTCGCACACCGGGGGTTCAGGTACCTCCCGCTCACACGACCCGGCGTACGTGCAGCGATATCCCTCCAGGCAGTCTCGGCTGTCCAGGCAACGGCTGCGACAGGCTCCGTCCTCGCAGGGAAGCCCCTGACAGCTCTCGACAGGACCCTCGACACATTGGCCGTTGCCGTCGCAGTGGTCAGCCCGCACCGCCGACTCGCCGCTGCACTCTCCCCCGCAGCGCGTGTCGTACCGAGGGAAGTGACACTGTCCCGAGCCGTCGCAGGTACCGTCGAGCCCGCAGACGTTGCTCGTATCCGCGAGGCAATCTCCGTCCGAGTCCAGCCCCGCCAGCACGGGCGCGCACTCCCCATCGGGGCGCCCCGTTCGCGCCTCGATACACGCCTGGCAGATGCCGTCGCAAGCCGTCTCGCAACAGCGACCGTCGACGCACGCCCCCCCGAGGCACTGCGCGTCGGTCACGCAGTCCACGGGCGCTGACCCGTAGAGCTCCGAGGTCACGAGCGCAGAGCCGTCGCCTTCACCGCCGGCCAGCAGGAAGTTGCCGTTGCCCAGCACGGCGAGGTGAGCATCCCGGCGCTTGCTGAGCAGCGTCGGCTGCGCTTGCCAGCCGTCGACGGGGTTCGCCGCGAAGAGCGAGAACGCCTGATCGCTGTCGCTGCCGTCGGCCAGCTGGCCGCCAAGGAGCCACACCTGATTGTCTTCATCGGTGGCGGTCGCCGCGTGACTCACCGCCAGCGGTAGATCCGGTCCGCGTTGCGCTTGCCAGGTGGTCGCGACTCGCTTCAGCACCAGGCTGCGCACGCTGGGAGCGCCGTCGATCTCGCCGCCGACTACCAGGTTCTGCACGAACAGCGGCTCGTTGACTCCCTGTGGAAACGCCACATCGATGTTCGGCCCCTGGGTCCAGACGGCGCCCTGGAGCTCTCCGTCCACTTCGCTCGCGCCCGTCAGATCGAGAGACCAGGTCGAGAGCTGGGGGATCCCGCCGCTGTCGACGCCACCGACCAGGAAGACGTGGCCGCCCTGCACGATCGAGCAGCTCGCGCGGCTCCGCGCGGGCGGAGGAGCACCCGCGTCGACTCGGCTCCAGGCGCTGCCATCCCGAGCCAGGTACTCGACCTCCATCACGCCGTTCGCCGGGCCGATCTGCAACACCAGACCCGAGGTCCCTCCCGTGCGCACCGCACACTCATGGCTCCACTGCGAAGCAGGGCCGGCGCTCCAGGTGCCCGAGACCGCGTCGTAGCGTTCGGTCTGCGCCGTCCCGCCCCCGACCAGCATCCAGGCGCTCGCCGAGTCCAGCAGCAGGTCGCCTCCCACGCGCGGGCTGGCCAAGGCACCCGTCATCGCCCAGGTCAGGGTCGCCTCCTCGAAGCGCTCCACGCTCGCCAGCGGCTGCCCGGCGGCGTCCAGACCGCCGATCGCCAGCACGGGTCCCGCGCCGACCTGGCGCGCCATCTGCGTCCGAGCAACGGCGAGCTCCGAGGTGGTGTGCCACTCGGGATCCACCCAGACGGGGAACTCCGCCGCGGCGTCGAAGCTCAGCTCGACCTCGCAGGTGTCGCCGCCGGGCGGGGTGACCGGGCGCCCCCAGGGCGGCGCCGCGCTTGTATCCGCGCGGCACTTATTGACAGCGATCTGCACTGGCCAGGCTCGACCCAGCGCGTCGACGGCGAGCGGCGCCCGCATGCGCAACCGGGGCGCGCCCTGGGCGTCGAGGAACTCCAGCACGTTCGACACCAGACGCAGACCGGCGACGCCGTTCAGCCGGAGCTCGTAGTCGACCGCGCTGCGTCCGGGGGTCGCTCCCGGCGCGCCGACGCGCACGAAGTCCTCGATGCCTCGAGGAGACGTGGAGAGCATCCAGGCCGAGTCACCCGCGCTGAAGCCACGCTCGAAGACCGAGGAGTCGCCGTCCCCGGCGAGCTCCAGGCTCGGTCGCGCGCTGACCGCGAGATCACCACTTCGAGCCGTCAAGTAGCCGTCGCCACGCTCCGGGAGCACGAAACCTCGAGGAATCAGCCCTGGCGCTACCGGCGCTGCGCCTGCCAGCAGCCGCCGCAGCTCCCTACCCCGGCGCGCGACCAGCGCCGCTCCAGCCGCCGCCTGCTCGACCTCGGCGCTCCGCCCCGGGCTCGACCCGTCGGACGCAGGCGCCTCGGAGCTACACGCTCCGGCCAAGACCACGAGCGCGACCAGGAGGTGCTTGCCCACGACCCCACCCCCGGTTCGCCGGTACCCAGACGACGCGCTCCCCATCGCGTTGTTGTGTTCCGCCCGGGGCCGGGATTCAACTCGCACTTCGCGGGGCTGCGCGAGGAAAGAGCCCGTCCAAGGGCCGAGCCCGCACGGATCCGAAGCCCAGCGGCCACCGCAGCGTGCCACATGGGACGCGATTTGCGGTCGATTTCCTCCTAGAAATTCGCAGCGGCGGCGTACCGAGGGACGAACCAGCCGACTCAGGCCGGGCGTTCGGGGGTGAGGGCGCGCTGGGGATCTCGGGCGGCGCTGATCAGCTTCAGCGCGTCGTCATCCAGGGACGCGAAGTAGTCGCGCAGGGTGCGGTGCATGAACAGGTAGCCACCACCCACCCGGCGCAGGATCCCGGCGTGTGCGCCGATGTCGAGAAACGTAACCAAGTCTCGTGGTAGCGGCGTCTTCAGCGCGAGCACCCAGCGCAGCACCCAGTGGCGGGTCACCGCCGCGCCGCCATACACGAAGAACAGGACCAGCCCGACCAACCCGCTCCACGCCACGCCGAACGCGGCACCCTGACCGCCCAGGTCCAGACCGGCGCGCGCGAGCAGCGGAAGCAGCACCTGAGTC
The DNA here is from genome assembly GCA_020430865.1 of Myxococcales bacterium. Next base: position 2,284 of record JAGQIY010001333.1, on the reverse strand, counting down.
GAGCCGAGAGCGCTGACCAGCGCGCCGGGGATCGCCACGGCCAGCGCCGTCCCGAGGCTGTCCCGGAGCCCTGCCCCCGGCTCCGCTCGCGTCGCCTGGTCGGCCGCCTCGAGGCCCATCGCGAACGCCCCGAACAGACCGAGCAACGCGCCGTAGCCCAGGTTCGAGAACAATCCGCGCAGCGCCTCGTCTGCGTCCGCGACGTCTCCCCCTCCAAACCAGTAGCGAGACGCGAAGAGCGCACCAACGAGCGCGCCACCGATCAACCCGGCGGGCAGCCAGCGCAGCGCTCGGCGCCAGCCCCAGCGTATGCCCTCGACCGTCTGGATGTGCGGGCTGCGCAGCGTCCTGGCGGTCAGCAACACCGCCAGCGCCGACCCGAGCACCGAAGCCGAAGCCGGCAGCCCCGACGCTAGCTGGGCGAGCGTGCCAGGGATGAAGATCCCCAGGGCAACGGCAAGCACCCCCAGCGTCCTCGCCAGACGGCGGTCCCCCGCCTGCTCGAGCCAGCTCGACTGGAGCCGCTCCAGCCAGAGGTCAGTGCTCCCGCTGCGGATCATGGCCTGGGCCAGGGCGACATAGCCCCGCGCCAAGCGCTCCCGTGACTCCGGAACGTCGCTCGCTCGCGCGAGCAGATGAGCGACGAAGTGCGCGTACAACAGCCGTCGCAGCTGCGCGCTCCTGGTCACCTCCACCGCCGCGATGTCCGCTCGCGCCGCAACGCGCAGCATCAACGGACTCGAGAGCAGCTCGCGCAGCTGCGCGTCCCTGGGCCAGTGCTCGAGCAACGCCGTGGCCCGCCCCTGGCCCAGCACCGACAGGGCGAGGGCCTCGTGCACAGGAGCCACGCGGATCGTCGCGCCGACCTCGGGGCGCCACTCCAGATCGGCGTAGGTCAGCTCACGACAGGTCAGCGCGCATCCCGCGCTCGCCTCGACCTCCAGGAACGCGTTCAGTGCGCCGACGCACGCTCGCTGCCGCACGGCAGGAACCTCGTCCAGTCCATCCAGCATGGGCACGAGAGCGCCTTGCTGCAGCCAGAGTCTGGCCCAGCGACTCGGAAGGCCGTACTTCGTGTGCAGCTCCGCGACCATCCACTCCGAGAGCGGCAGCTTGGCCTCGAAGGTGCCGAGCGCCAGCACCACCGGGACGGGCTCGTGGAAGTCCGCCTGGGCACGCCTGAGCAGGCTCCTGGTCAGGGCCAGGAGCGCCGTGGTCTTGCCCGCCCCTGCCGCGCCGACGATCGCCAGTCGGCGTCCGGAGGCGTCGAAGAGATCGTCCAGCTCGAGCACGCTCCGCGCCTCGACGCGCCGCGCGAACCGCAGTCGCTCCGCGTCTCCGCTGCGGCGGTCGGGCAAGTCGCCCGCCGGGGGGAGGGAGATCCGCTCCAGATCCTCCGGGAACAAGGCCTCGAGACGGATGGCCAGCGGCTCGGAGCCGGGCTCGGTGCCGGAGAGAGACTCGCTCAGCACCCCGCGCAACCACAGCTGCTCCACGCGCTCCATCAACAGGCTGCGCTGATGCTGATCGGCTGCGGGCGAGAGCTGACGCGACAGCGCCTCGCCGAGGGCGCGGATGTCCGGCCACCGGCGGTCAGGATCTCGCTCCAGACCGCGCTCCAGGGCGCGGCGGACCTGCTCGAGCGCCTGACGCTCCGCGGGGTCTTCGACGCGCGCGTCACGCAGGGCATCTCGGAGCGCCACGCACAGGCTGTACTGATCCGACAACCGGCTGGGCAAGGCACCGATCGCGACCTCGGGCGCCATGAAATGGGGAGTGCCGCCGATCAGACGGCTGGACGTCGCTCCTTCCTTGGCTTCGGCGACGTCGAACCACGCCATGCCGAAATCGGCGACGCGCACGCGCCCGTCTTGCCCCACCAGGACGTTCTCTGGCTTGAAGTCCTGGTGGATGACCCCCGCGTCGTGGGCAGCCGCCAGGCCCTCGGCGGCTTGAAGGAACAGCGCCAGCACCTCACGCCAGCGAGCCTGAGGATGCGTGTCCAACCATTTCCTCAGGGTACCGCCTGGCACGTACTCCATGGACACGAAGGTGTCGCCATCGACGCTCTCCAGACCGTAGACTCCGACCACACAGGGGTGGTTCAGGCGCGCCAGCGCTCGGGCCTCGGCGCGCAGCCGGCGGCGCTGCTGCTCCTCCGCCTGCTGGCGCAGCACCTTGACCGCGACGGTTCGCTCGAGCTCCGGATCGAACGCACGATACACGATGCCCATGGCGCCTTCACCGAGCTTCTGCTCGATCTCCAGGCGCCCGACGCGAACGC
>JAGQIY010001332.1 GCA_020430865.1 Myxococcales bacterium | reverse complement strand
GCGCGCTCGGGCGCCCCATGCTCCGCAGCGACCTGCGCCGCGCGGGCGAGGGCACGCAGGCGGTCTTGAGGCGCCTTGCAGCGCCCCACCTGACGCTCGTACAGGTCAACGATCTGCTTCGGCTCGTCCGCCAGGGTCACCAGTCGGCCGAGCAGGTCTTCCACCTCCTCGGGGCCAACGCTGGTCAAGGCCTGCTCGCCGTGCTGGAGCGCCTCTTCCGCGCCCACGCCCGCCTGCTTGAGCACCTCTGCCTGTCGCACCATCTCCTCGGCGCGAGTCGGACCGCTCAGATCCGAGGACAGCAGGTCGTGGGCGACGCCGAGGGCGTCCAGATCCTTGAGCTTGATGCCCAGCTCCTCGAGCTGGCTGGCCATCCCCGCGTCCGCACCGCGCGTGCGAGCCAACTCCTTGGCCACGCCAGCGGCGTCCGCGTCACGCCCGACCTCGACGAAGCGGTCGAAGGCGTTGCGGAGCGCGTCGTTGCGCGTCGGCCCGACGGGCGCCTCGGCGTACCACTCCACCAGCTTCTGCGCGACGATACCCTTCCAGCCCAGCTGATCGCCCAACTCGACGTACGCATCTCGACAAGGCCCATCGCCCTGATCGGCAACCTCGACCAGCGCCGCGAGCGCGTCGTCTCCACGCTCACACTTCTCGAAGAGGACGGTCGCCAGGCGACGCGTCATCTCGCTCAGCTCTTCCTCGTCTCCTTCGACCTCGATCAACTGCTGCAGGTGCTTGGCGACCCGCGGCCAGTCCTCCAGGCGCTCGTTCAGCGCGACCAGCCGACCGATGGCGTCGAAATCCTCTTCCTCGATGGACACGATGACGTCCAGGATCCGCACGGCGGCCTTCGGATCGTCCAGCTCGCCCTCGTACAGACCGGAAAGGCGCTGCGCGAGCTCCAGCTTGAGTCCCGGCTCCGCGGCGGCCTCGAGGTACTTCTCCAAGGCCTGGGCCGCTGCGCCCAGGTTGCCGCGACCTTCCTCCAGGTCGGCGATCGCGGTCAACGCCTCGGCGTTCGTCTGATCGACGCTGTTCAACACTTCCTGGTAGCACTCGATCGCCGCGTCCGCGTCCTCGAGCGTTTCCGCGAGCAAACGCGCCTCCCGAAGCATCACCTCGGCCTTGCGCTCGGGATCCTGCACGACACGCTTCAAGCGAGCGAGGTACTCGACGGCCTCGGCGGCCTCCCCGCGCTCTCCGGCGTCATCCGCGAGGAACAGCAACGCCTCTTCGTCGTCACCGTCGGCCAGCAGCTGCTGCAGGCTCTCGCGCGCCGCCTCGGGGTCACCCAGGGTGTCCCGTTGAATCGTAGCCGCGCGCTTGCGCAGCTCGATGCGCAGCGCGGCGCTGTCCAGCTTGTCCGCCCGGCGCAGCAAGAAGGCAGCCAGATCGGGGAAGCGGTCCGCGCTCTCGAAGCGCTCCTCCAGCGCGCGGGCGAAGTCCTCGTTGGTGGGGTCCAGATCCGTGGCTTGCTCCAGGCGCAAAACGGCGCTCGAGTCGTCTCCGGCGCGGCTCAACAGCTCGCTCTCCCGAGCGTAGAGCACGGCTTGTTGCTTTGGCTCGGCCGCGAGCTGCGCCTGCTCGTCCACCGCCTGGGCCGCCTGGTCCCAGGCCTCCGCAGCCGCGAAGCACTTCTCCGCCTCCGCCCACAGCTCCGCCTTCTGGGTCAATGCGGCGCCTTCGGCGAAGGCATCTCCAGCCGCGAGCATGTCCCCGGCGTCGCGACGAAGCTGGCCGAGTCGGTCCAAGAGCTGGCCCTTGGCGGCTTCGTCTTCCAGCGCGCCCACGTTGCCCGCGATGGCGTCCGCGGCGAGATCCAGGCGCTCGCCCTTCTCGTAGAATTTGACCGCAGTGAGCAGCGCGGAGTCGTCCTCGGGGGTGAGCGACGCGATGCGCGCCCACGCATCGCCCGCCGCGACCACGTCCTTGCGCTTGTGCTCGTGGAGCTTCGCGAGATTTTTCTCCAAGGAAATACGCACCTCGAGATCCGGCGCCTGCTCGGCCTCCTGCTCGAGCAGCGTGGCGACGTCATCCCAGCGACCGGCGCGCTCGAGCAAGCGCTTGAGCTGGGCGCGGGGGCCTTCCCCCGGATCCAGCGAGACCAGCTGCTGCAGCGCGTGGATCGCCGTGTCGAGATCCCGAAGCTGGGTCTCACACAGCCCCGCGACCTCGCGTAGCCAGCCCCGCCTGGCGTCCTGGCTCGCACCGACGGAGCGCGTGGCCGCGAGCAGGATATCCCGCAACTCGGCGTACTTGCGGGTCTGTCGGAGGTGAGTCTGGAGGAACGTCAGCGCCTCTTCGTTGCCTGGATCCAGCGCGACCGCCTCCCGGTACTTGGCGCCCGCCTCGGACTTGCGTCCCTTGCGCGCCAGCGCATCCGCCTCGTCGATCAGCGCTCGCACCCGGTCTGGGTCGGCGGCAGGGGCAAAATCGTC
>JAGQIY010001331.1 GCA_020430865.1 Myxococcales bacterium | reverse complement strand
TCTTCTCGTGGACCGAGGTGGTCCTGAAGCAACATGGCGATGGCGATTTCGGCCTGGTCGTGAGTCAGCAGGCGGCGCGCGAGGGTGCGGTCACGAACGGTGACCCTGCGAGTCTCCGCGAGGCGCACTAGACCTTCCACGAGATCGAGCTCGGCGCGGGTACGCTTCTCGGTCGCGCTCGGTAGGCTGCGCTCGACCGGCGTGATGCGGTAGGTGAGTTTGAGCATGTAGACCCCGCCGATGTCTTGCGGCGTGATCATGCTGATTGCGGTACCAGTGCGTCCGGCACGCCCCGTGCGACCCGTGCGGTGCACGTAGACTTCCGTAGACTCGGGGAAGTCGTAGTTGATGACGTGGGTGAGGTGCGAGATGTCGATGCCTCGCGCCGCGACATCCGTTGCCACGAGGAAACGTAGGCGCGACTCGCGCACCGCCGCCATGACTCGCTCTCGCTCGGATTGTGAAAGGTCCGCGTTGAGCCAATCGGCGTCGTATCCAGCCTGTTTGAGCTGGTGCGCCACCCGCTTGGTTTGCTCACGGGTGTTGCAGAAGATGATCGCGCTCTCGGGGTTCTCCGTTTCGACGACCTGGAGGAAGTCGCCGAGCTTGTCGCCCGCCGCGAGGTACGTGAAATGCTGGATCGACAGCGCGCCGATTTCGTCACCGCTCAAGGTGATGAAGCTCGGGTCACGCAGGCGGTCTTCCGCCATGCGCACGACGTCACGCGGCACCGTTGCGCTGAAGAGCAACGTGTGGAGCGTCTTGGGGAGCGCCTCCAGCACCTCGTTGATTTGAGGCAAGAAGCCCATCGAGAGCATCTCGTCGCTCTCGTCGAGCACCAGCACGCGGATCCGTGCGGGATCGAGCGTGCCGCGCCGCAGGTGATCGAGCACACGGCCTGGCGTGCGGACGAGGATCTGCGCGCCCGCGGAGATCTCGTCGATCTGGCGTTGCATCGGCGCGCCACCATAAATGCTGACCACCTTCAGCTCGCGATACTTACCGAGCGAAGTGATCTCTCGCGCCACCTGGAGCGCGAGCTCGCGGGTGGGGCACAGCACCATCGCCTGCACGGCGGCGATGTCTGGCTTGACCAGGCCATCCACCAGCGGCAGGCCAAAGGCGGCGGTCTTACCCGTGCCGGTCCGCGCCTGGACCACCAGGTCGCGACCCTTCTTCGCGGGCTCGTAGATCGCCCGCTGAACGGGAGTAGGGTTGACGTAGCCAAGCTCATCGACGGCCTTGCGCACCTCGTTGGAGAGGCGCAGCACATCGAAGGTCGGTTGAATTTCTGTATCGGTCTCAGGCACGGTGGCGCGCTGCTTATAGCGCTTTTCACCGCGCTGCAGGCGCGAACGACCAAGCTTTTTTTTCTGCGAAAAGCTCGAGCCTGGTGAGGGACGGAGCTAGGGGCCCGGTTGCGCGGGCTTGAGCGTCCCCTCGAGGGCTTTCACGCGTCGGCGCAGGCCAGCCAGGTCACCGGCTTCGTTCCGCACCGCGTGCTCCTCGGCGTAGCGCAGCTGATCCACCAGCTTCAGCGCCTTGAGCGCCTCCGGATCGCCTTCGCAAAGTCGGCTCACGCTCGGACGGCGCTCCCAGCCGGGGCCTAGCGCCTGACGAAAACGCGTGACGGCCTCGCGCTCGCCTCCGGTTTCCTCAGCAGCGGCTCGGCGGGCGCTCCTCACCCCCGAAATCAAGTCGTGCAACCCCTCACGGCAGCTCTTGGCGACCTCGGCTTCGGGAGGAAACCAAACAGTTGCGAGGATTTGCACGGTGCAGACCGCGGTGAATCCGGCCACCACCACACCGTAAATGACGAGCGAGATGCGCCGCCCGAGGCGTCTGCCTCGTTCTCTTCGGGCGTCCTGCTCAGCTGCTGTCACGCCGCCCACATAGCACAGGCCATCGAGGTCCAGGACTCTTCTGCCACCCACCCGATTGACCCGGGAGGGGTAGCGGCCTAAGCTTTCACGGCTGTTTGAAACTATCGAAACCGATGAATCTCACCGGGATTAGCCTCGAATCGGGCCTTGGTGCCCTCTCTGACTCCGCCGCAGGACTGCCCCCGAGCGACGCCGCCGAGCGGCTGCGCCGTCGGTTGGCCGCGGTGCACTCTCTGATCGGAGACGATCTTGCTCGCGTGGAGGCTCTCCTTCACGAGCGCGCCCAGGATGGCCCCGCGCCGGGCGACGCGGCTGCGGCGCACCTCGTGTGTCAAGGCGGCAAGCGAGTTCGTCCCATGGCGTTGCTGCTCAGCGCGGCGTGCTTCGGTGAGGTCCCCGCGTGCGCGCGGGAGCTCGCTGCCGTGGCTGAGCTGATTCACTCCGCGACGTTGCTCCACGACGATGTGGTGGATGAGGGGACGGAGCGGCGCGGCGTGCCTGCCTCCCGCGTCCTCCATGGCAACGCGGTCAGCGTGCTTTCCGGCGATTTGTTGCTGGTTCACGCGCTGGATTTGACCCAGCGAGCCGCGCCTGACGTGCTGCCCGATTTGATCGCGACGTTGCGCTCGCTGGTGTCTGGAGAAATCATCCAGCTGCGAGGGCGACGCACCCTCGACACCAGCGCCGAGTCCTACGAGCTGATTCTGCGTGGAAAAACGGCGTCCCTCTTTGCCTGGGCGACCTCAGTCGGGGGGCGCGTGGCTGGCGCTACGCCCGCTCAACAAGAGCAACTGCGGGTCTTCGGTGAGGGGGTCGGGATCGCTTTCCAGCTGGTCGATGACACCTTGGACTACACCAGCGAAGAAACCGGCAAGACCCTGTTCGCAGACCTGAGGGAAGGCAAGCTGACCTTGCCGCTCGTGCTGGCAGTCGAGAAGCGGCCCGAGCTTCTGCAGGATTTGCGCGCCATTCACGGCGGAGATCTGGATCCCATCGAGCGGGTGCGTCGGGTGGTCCTGGAGAGCGGCGCTTGTGAGTTGGCGCGAGCCCGTGCACGGGAGACCACCGAGACGGCGATTTCGGCGCTACGCTCGGTACCCGAGACGCCCGCTCGGCAATTGCTCGAAGGCGTCGCGCGGCAACTCACCACCCGGACGGCATGAGCGAGGAAAAACAGCACGAGAGCACCCCGCTGTGGCGCAGCGAGATCCTTGTCAGTGAACTCGTAGGTCGCCTGATCGAGTTCTGGGGGTTCAAGCGGAACATGGGTCGCGTGTGGGCGATCTTGTATCTGTCGCCTGGTCCGCTCTCTGCTCAAGATCTGCGCGACGCGCTCCAGCTTTCTGCGGGTGCCGTGAGCATGACCTTGAACGACCTCGGGCGTTGGGGCGTCGTGCGCCGAGTCTGGGTCCCGGGTGAGCGCCGTGACTATTTCACCGCGGAAGTGCAGATCTGGAAGATGATCTCGAGGGTGTTTGCCGAGCGCGAAGGCGGAGAAATCCGCCACGCCATTGAAGCGCTGGAAGAGGCCCTCGTAGCTCTCGAGCCGCACCTATCCGCCACGGACACCAAGGAACGCGAGCGGGCGGAGCTGCAGCGCACTCGCGTGCTGGCGCTGCTGGGCGTCGCGAAGATCGGCCGGCAGCTGCTCGATTCCCTCGTCTCCACCGCGAAGGTGAACGCGGAGCCGCTGAGTCGCCTCGAGCTCGCACCACCCGACGACCAGGCCGGCGACGCTGGCGCTGGCTGACAAACGGCGCTAGTCGACGCAGCGCTTCTAATCGACGCAGCGGTGGGTCGGATCTTGGCGTTCGATGAAGAGCGCGGTGATCTCACGATCCAGCGCGGCGGTCAGCTCGCTCTCGATGTGCTCGAGCGCTCCGGCGAGTCGCTCCAGGTTGCGTTGGTACACGAAGAGTCGCGCCTGATCCGCAGGCAGCCCGTCCGGGCCAGCGACCGCGTCCAGCAGCAGCAAGGCGCGCGGGTCGACGCCATCGACCACCACCTCCACGCCGGGGACGTCGGAGACATAGATGTTCTGCTCGTCGACGAAGGCGCGCAGCTTGGGGTCCAGCGCGGAAACGGCCTGTCGCACGCTGTGCTCGAAGGTCTCGGCGGTCAGCGACCAGGAAGCGCTCGGTAGCTCGAGGTCCAGCTCCCGGGAGCGCAAGAACGCTTGAGTCGCGCCCGGGGTGTCGCCGCGCTCGTCGCGCACCAGGCCCAGGTAGTAGAACGCCTCGGGGTTCTTGGGGCTGTCCTTGACGGCCTGCTCGACCAGCGGCGCGGCTCGATCGACTTCTCCGACCTCGTAGAGCGCGCGGCCCACGAGGAAGGTGTGGTTGGGGTTCTCGAACGGTCCCTCGGGGAAACGTGCGCAGAGCTCTCGCGCACGATCCAGCTCGTTCATGCCGAGCAGCGCGTCGAACTTCAGGAGCAGGGTGTCGACGACCTCGTCGTCGTTTTGGGCAAGGTCGAGGGCTTGATCGCACAGCGCGAGAGCCTCCTCGTACTCACCCAGCGGATGGATGTAGACCTCGGCGGCGTTGAGCATCGCCTCGAGGTAGCCATCGTCCAGAGCGATCGCCTGTCGGTAGTGCTCGACGGCGTCCTCGAACTCACCCTGGAGCGCGCCGACGTAGCCGAGCAGGTTGTAGGCCTCGGGAGACTGACTATCCAACTCGAGCGCGCGCCTCGCGCTCTGCTCTGCGCCGCGCGAGTCACCGCGTTGGACGAGGTCCCAACCTCGATCGAGATGTGCGGAGAACTGATCCATCCAAGAAGCAGCCTAGATGGTCTGGTCCGGGGCACGAGTCAAGCGCGCCCGGAGTCTGGAGGGGTACCAGCCGTGGAGGGTCACCCGCGTCGAAACGTCCGCTTCGGACCGCGCCTTAAGTGGCGGGTGGCTACTCGTGGACACGTACGCGGCTGCCAGGTCGACCATCCGTGGCCCAGACGCCGTGCCAGCCCTTGGGCAGCTGGGGATCGGTGAACAGGAACACCCACTTGGCGTCCAGCGGCGACAGGTTCACGCAGCCGTGGCTCATCTTGATGCCGTAGTTGCTGTGCCAGAACGCGGCGTGCAGCGCGTAGGAGCCCTTGTAGTACATCACGTACGGCACGTCCTCGATGGAGTAGGGCAGGTCGCCTGCAGCGGTGCCGTCGCCGTCCATCGTGGTGGTGACGTGCTTCTCGCGGATCCTGAACTCCCCCTCGGGCGTGCTGTGGTCCTTCTTCTTCACGCTCGAGGTCTTGCCGCTGGAGACCAGCGTGGCGTAGACGGGCGTCGAGCCCTTGTACGCGACCAGGGTCTGCTCCTTGAGGTTCACGTCGATCCAGCGCTCGTCGGGCTTGAGATCCTCGGGCATTGGTCCCGGGCGCGTGATTCTCACGTGGATATTCTTCACCCACTGGCCATCCGCCATCTCGCTGTAGGTGATGCCACGGATCTCGACCTCTTTGCCCGTGAGCTGCAGCGGCTCGAAGCGCTTGATCCGCTCCTTGGGGTGCACGCGGCGCTTGTCGTCGATCTCGTAGGTCGGCGCGGTCTTGCGCCCCCCGTAGGCCCAGGCCAGGGGTAGCTTGTACTTCGTACCGAGCTCGGTGCCCTGGAACTTGGAGCCCGCCGTCTGCCAGAAGCGGTCCGCGGGCGTGACCAGGCCCTTGGTGGTCTTGTACCAGGTGCGACCGTTCCAGCGGAACGTCTTGTCGACGGCCACGTAGAAGCCGGTGACCATGCGCTTGGCGAGGATGTCGTCGGCGTCGGCCGAGAGCTGCTCCAGCGTGACCTCGTGGAGCTTGTCCTTGATGTTGTCGCGCTGCCACCAGGGCTGATCGGGGGCTCCGGCGTCTCCTTCGTCTCCCGGCTCGGGCGCGTCGCCCAGCTCACCTGGTGAGGCCGAGGCGGCGCGGGTGGGCTTCGGGTCGGCCTTGTCGTCGCTCTTCTGCGGCGTCTCATCGGACTTCTCCGAAGATTTCTCTGCGGATTTATCGGAGGACTTCTCGCGGATGCCATCGATCAGCGACGGCGTGTCCTTCTCCGCGACGGGTTTGTCGCTGGCCTTCGCGCCGCCGTCCTGGCTGTCGGCCTTCTCGTCCGTCTTCTCGCTCTTCTCGGCCTTCGCGTCCTTCGCGTCCTTCGCGTCCTTGCTCGCCTCGGCCTTGGCCTTCTCGGCGGCCTTCGCGGCTTCCTTGGCCTTCTTTTCGGCTTCGGCCTTGGCCTTCTCCTCGGCCTTCTTCTTCGGATCGAGGTAGGGCTCGTAGTCGAGCATCTGCTCCTTCGACGGGACGGAGCGGTAGAGCGGGGTGCCGTTCTTGGCGTTGCGCGCGTAGACGTAGGGCAACACCTCCGCGAGGTCTGGCGCCTTGATGGCGAACTTGACCTCGGGGTGCTCCATGTCGGTCGTCCCGAGGTTGCCGCAGACATACCCGACGCCATTGACGTGATACCAGCCGCTGCTGCAGTTGGTGGTGCTCACGGGCTTCGGGTCGACCGGCACGCGACCACCGTTGCGGATGTATCCGAGCTTCTGCTTCTGATCGAACTTCGGCTCCGCGAACACCGCCGCGGCGATCTTGGTCACCGCGAACCAGGGACCCGTGTACGGCGCTGCGTCGACCGCCGCGTCCTCGGCTTCGGCGCCCGCGTCCTGGGCGTTGGCGGTCTGAGTGAGCTCTGCCGGCAGGCTGGGAGCCGCTCCAGAGGCCTTTGGATGCGTCTGGTTTGGCTTCTCCGCCTTCTCGTCGACGCCCGGCGGTTCCTCTCGTGTGCCGCAGGCGACCAGGCACAGCGCGGCGAGCGAGACGCACCAGGCGCGGCGCAGCCGCTGGCGGGTCGGGGAATTCGTGGCTGAACGGCGTTCGACGATCACGGGCAGGCCCTTTCTTTCCACAGCCCGGCAAGCGGATCCACTTCTCGGCGGTTCTCGATCCGGGCGGGGCGGGATGACTCGGGTCGCGGGGCGTTCGTGGGGGGCCGAAGCGGGCGTCGGCCACGAGTCGGGTGTGAAACCACGAGAGCAGGGCATATTGGTCTGATTCTGGCCATTTGGACGGGGAAGCTCAGGTGTCGCTCTAGAGGTGTCGCGTGAGGGTTTGGGGGTGAGGAGCGCCGCTCGAGCTCCCGAGCGAGCCTGATGGCTGGAGCACGGGCTGGGACGACGTCACGCCTTGGGAGAGCGAATCGCGTGCCAACCCGTCGGAAGCGGACGCGAACCCGATCCGCAGAATAAAGCGGGGGATTCGCACGCCTGACTCCAGAGCAGTATGTTGAGACCTGTGGCTTTTCGAGTGGAGTGGCGTGGGCGACGCGACACCCGACTCCGACTCGTGTTGGGGGCGCTCGGGATCTCGCTGCTGCTCCACGTCCCGCTCACGCCGCTGAGTGCGCCGCTCGGCCTCGTGTCGCTGATGAAGTTCGGCGATGACTCGGACATCCAGGAGCCTCCCGACTGGATCGGGATCCCCGTCACGCTGGAGGACGAGCCGCCACCCCAGGCGAAGCGAGGTGAGGCGCCAGCGGCGGCCGAGGACGAGGACGACGACCTGGAGTTCGACGACGACGAGCTCGAGGACGACGGCGACGATGAGGACGACGAAGCGTGGTCGCTACCCAAGAAGAAGCCAGGCACGTCGAAGCCAGACGCCGGACAGGCCGAGAACCCCATGAAATCGTCAGGAGACGCAGGCGCGGACGCCGCCGGTGTGGCTGACGCAGGAGCCGACGCGGGCGCGCCCTCGCCCACGCTGACGGATGCAGGAGCCGACGCGGCGCCGGTTGCGCCCGAACCGAAGCCGGAGCCCAAACCCGAGCTGCCCAAGCCTCAGGCGCCGGTCGCCGAGCGCTCGAAGACGATCAAGGACCCCGTGGCCCTGTCCGGATCGGCCGGGCAGGTGACTGACGCGAACGCCAACGTGCGTCTGCTGATCTTCGGCGATCGCATCCGCAAGCACGCGACGGGCCCGCTGATCGGTGATCTGCTGAGCGCGGTCGAGCAGTGGGCGGCCTTCTTCAAGACGGCGAAGCTCGACCCGATCCGCGACATCGACCGCATCCTGATCGCGGCGCCACAGCTGCGCGATTCCTCGAAGGCCGTGATCGTCCTCAAGCACCACGCCAAGGAGAAGACCATCCACGGCGCCATCGATCGCCTGGTCAAGCGCAGCAAGGACAAGGGCGAGTGGGTCGACGAGCGCGTCGCCAGGGCTCACATCGACCGCGCCGATCGGGTGCTCGTGCAGCAAGGGCACGGCGTCGTGATCGTTGGTCCGGTGGGCATTGAAGAGCAGGCCAAGCACCTGAAGGGCCCGCTGAGCTTTCCCGATCCCGACGGAAAGGAAGTGCTGAGCGTCTTTCTCCGCACGCCCTACCGCGCCTTCAAGGGGATCCCCTTCGACATGCCGGAGTCGATCCGCTGGGTGCGTATGAAGCTCGTCCCGGCGGGAGACGGTGTCTTGGCGCTGGTCGAGGCTCAAGACGAGAGCCCCGCCGCGGCGCAGAAGCACGCGGCTCAGTTCGACTCGGCGCTGAACGCGGTCGTCACGATCAAGCTCTCCGGGCTCGCCGCGAAGCTGCTCGGCAAGAGCGAGAAGCGGCTCGTGCAGAGCGTGGAGTTCTCGGCTCAGGGCGATCGCATCGTGGGCAAGGTGTCCGCGACCGGACGTCAGCTTGCGCCGTTGCTCGAGGCCATCAGCGAGTACTCGAAGCAGCTTCAGGAAGAGGCCGATGCGCGGGCGAAGCAGCGCAGGGAAGAAGCCGAGAAGAAGAAGCTTCCCCCCCAGCCCTCGGGGAAGCCGGCAGAGTGAAGACGGCGGCTGGGCCGGCCCCGGGTAAATTCTAGGCGGAAATACTTGGCTGCCGTCGACTCAGAGCTTGGTCTGTTCGGCCAGGCGCTGCAGCATGGCGTCGGCGGTGGCGGGATCCAGCGTAGCGACGCACAGCCGCTTGCCCTTGCGCGGCTCGACCACCAGGCGACATTTCCCTCGCGCCGAGTCGCTCAGGCTGCTCAGCCCGAAGTCGACGCCGAGGCCCACGATAACCAGGGCGAAGGCCATGCCGAGCAGGCTAGGGGAGGAGCCAGGGACCCGCACGCCGTCGACGAACAGGCTGATGCCGGCGTAGAGCCCGATCGCCAGCGCGAAGAGCCCGGCGTAGAGGCCCACGCGAGCGTAGCGGACCTCTCGGGTGACCTTGGCGAGGTTGTCGATGGGCACCAGCGTCTCGCGGTCGCGCAGTACCCGCCCCAGCATTTCCGTGCGGTGATCGAGCTCGAGGCCGCGACTGGTCAGGCGCACCGCGGCGGGGCGCTTGAACGCCAGCGCGTAGCGCCCCAGCAGCTTCACCAGCCAGACGACGGCCAGGATGCCGGTCAGACCCAGGATCGCGGTCCAGACCGCGTGGCGGGGTGCCGCGGTGAGCTCGCCTCCAAGGCTGCTACCGTGCTCGCCCGTGTCGCTGCTTGGGGTGAGCACCGCGGCCAGCAGGGGATCGTGCGTCCGGGAAGCCAGCTCGCGGACTTCACGGGCCGCTGCCGCAGACTTGGTCGTCATCAGCGCGGCGGCAGCGGTCAGGGCCTCCCCGCGCCCCAGCCCGAACTCCTGCGGCGAACGCGCGATGTGTCCGAGGCGGGGCCAGAGCGCTTCCGCGTCCTCCCCCAGCGCTTCTTCCAGCATCGAGAGCGCGTCGACCGGTGTGTTGGCGGCGAGCCAGACCAGGGCGTCGGCCGTATCCGCGCGGCGTTCGTCGCCGACCAGCGCCAGGGCGCAGAGGGCGCCCAGGGTCCAGCGCTCGGTGTCGTTCTGGGGCTCCCGCGCGAGCAGCTCCTTCAGGTCGCCGTACGGCGTCAGCGAGTCGCCTTCGATGCGCGTCGGATCGGCGATGCGCACGCTGCGCTCGCGCCTGGCGTAGGCGTCGAGCGCGCTCTCGCGGACGGCGCTGGCCCAGGTTTCTCGAGAAGGGTGCGCCGAGAGGACGGCGAGGACACTGCTGGCGGTGGGTAGAGTCATGGCTCGATAGCGGTTTGTCCGCGCTGGCAACGGCGCCCAGCAGCGAGTACCCGGCCAGGCCTTATCTGAACGCCGTCAGCGTCGCCAGTCTTTCCCATCAAAAAGTGGCTTTGCCCGGTAGGTCCGGTTTCAGCCCTTTCCATCGGTCAAGTTCTCGTCATCCTTGGTTTTGTCGGTCACTATTGGTCATTGGGCCGAGGGGGAGGGACCTGGACAAAGCGGGGCTTTGCCTTGGAAGCCTCGCGCGAGCGGGGGTTCCCGATCAGCGTGGTGAATTTCACGATCATGGAGCCCGTGGGCGGTGATCCACTTGTTGCGCCAGTAGATCATGCCCCTCTTGCGCCTTGAGCCCTTAGTACGACGCCTCCGAGATGCCATCCACGATGTGCTTGAGGTTTCGTTCGACTATGATTCCGACATGCCGAAAGTCGACAAGGCACATTCGATCAAGGAGTTCTTCTTGGGGAACAAATTCCAGAAGGAGTTCGACAAGTGGAAGGCCGAGGTCGAAACCGAGCAGAAAGGCCGGCTTGAGATCGTGCACGAGGAGGTCGTTCAGAACGACGCCAAGATCATCATCTTCTGGAGAGTTGTGCCTCGGCCAGCGACCGCACGTTCCCGGTGACGGAGCCCTGTGGCTCCTTTGAGCAAGGCGACGGTCGGTATTCGGTTAGGGAGTGGACCTAGTGGCTAGTTCGGGGCACATTTCTAGCCAGCGGAGTGGAGAAGAATGTCGAGCGTAGCTGAGACGATCGCCTCCGGGCAGGCGATTACCGAATACGTCGAGCGCAGGAGGCAGCGTCGCGTCGGCGCCGGGGAGCCAGCAGCCAGCGAAAGCCGGAAGCCACCACCTTCACTCCCACCGGTGGATTTGGAGCCGGTCTTGAGCCGGATAGAGAGCAGCGTTCTCTCCAGCAGCGTCGCCAAGCTGGAGACCACGATCGGCGAGCTTCTGCGAGACCCTGACTTTGCCGAGGCCTGGGTCGACGCCAGCTTGGCGCTCACAGCACGAATTCCTCTTCCCGAGCTTTCTCGTCCCGTCGTGCGTGGAGAGGTGCGTGAAATCGTGGGTGGGTACCATGACGAGCTTCAGGCCGTTGCGACCGCTTTCGGGGAGGTCTACCGGCACGCCGCTCAGGCCGACAGCGTGCAAGACGAGGTGCGCAACCTTGAGGGCTGGCGGTTGTTCCTCCCTCACTACCTCGACGACCAGCTGCTCCCGATCGAGGTTTGGAAGGCACTCCGATCCCGAGACATCGCGTCGATCAGCTATATCGCCTTGATCGAAGGCACTCACGGAGACGCCAGCATGGAACTGCTTGCAGAATGCGCAGAACTGCACTGCAAGCACCAACGCCAGTGGCTGGACTTCTATGCGTGGATGGTCAAAGCGCCGTGCCCCGAGGTCGTACCCGCCGGATCGAGGCGTGACTGGCCTGAAATATTTGAACAGGCTCGGTTGGCGGAACTGGGGGCGCAGGCTCTGATGGACTGCGCAGAGGGATCCACTGGCGGGTTCACAGTTGACCTCTGCGAGTTCGGCGAAGACTGAACCATGGCGCTTGGCGACGTTTACTACCTGTACGTGCCCAAACAGGTCGGTTGGCACTATTGCGTGGTGGTCCGTGAAGCCCGACAGATGGTGACCCTAATCTACGGGCAGACTCAGAACTACTCGTCTGGGGCACATATCGTGGATCCGGGAAACGATGACGATGCGGAGATTTGCCGGGAGTTCGGGGGTAACCTCAATCGCCCGACCCACTTCCACCCGAACAACCTCGTTGTGTTCCCTGAGTCGGAACTCCCAACCCAGCTGGGTCGTGTCGACGATCCGTCAGCGTTCAGGAGTGCGGCCCAGAAGGGCTTCATCAAGCTCGCTAGGTTGACCACTGCACGTGAGGCGGCGAACAACAGGTGTGAATGCCTGGCTCAAAAGTGCGACCGACGTAACCGTTCACGGACCGAGCACCGTTTGAGCAGCTGACCCGCTAAGTGATCTACTTTGCTCCATTATCTCGCTGCGCTTTCCATCGTGGCGAGGATCTGGCAGCCATGAGGTCGTGGAGCGCGACTGGCAAAGCGAGCTGGATGCACGGGATCGCGAGATCG
>JAGQIY010001330.1 GCA_020430865.1 Myxococcales bacterium | reverse complement strand
GTTGATAGATCGCGATGGTTCCAGTTCCTTGGATATCGGTCCAGTATTCGGGGGTTTTGTGCACGCGGAAGAACACGACGCCGGGGCGAAGCGGCAACGCGCCGGGCGGTTGGTACTCCAGCTCGAGCCGCGCGCCATTGATCGCGGAGTTGAGGATGGATCCGACCTGAGACCAGCTCGCGATCTTCGAGAGCTTCGGGAGGCGGTCGCGGAGCTGGCCTTCCGGGAGTGAGCCCTTCGCCGCCAAGAAGAACTCGTAGCGCAACAGCGAGCCGTCCTCGATCTTGCCGAGGTACATCCCGTCCTCGCGGCGCTGCATCGGCACCTCGACGTAGCGCTCGGCGATCACCGCGTCGAGGAGCGCCAGCACGCGAGCGAACAGCTTCTCGAAGGTGTCTCCCAGCTCCAGGTAGTTGAACTTGGGTATTTCCGTGGGGTCCGCCTTCACCGCGAACGTGCACAGCTGACCGATCAGCTGAGCCATGGTGATGTAGACCTGTTCGGGATGCGAGCGTCCCTGATCGACGTAGTGGGCGATCACCGGGATGAAGTTGTTGAGGGTGCTGAGCAACCAGAACTTCGCGGCGTCGCTGGCCTGAAAATCGATGGCGGCCTCGGAGCGCTGACGCCGTGAGGCGGCCAGGCTGCGTTGACGAGCCGTCATGTTCTCCAGGACGTGACGCAGACCGGTGGTCAGGAATGGCGCCGCCCCGATGCGCAACACCGGCGGCACGTAGGTGCGCTTGGCGATGATCGCGCCGGTATTGCTACGCATCAGCACCGCGACTTTGATCGAGTCGAACGACTCCCGACGCTCCTCGCCGAAGAGGATCCGCACGTTTGGTCGCGCCCAGCCGAAGTTCTGCTCGTTGGAGCCGGTGTTGGAGTCATAGACCCGCGCCGACTCCTGCGTGAAGCGGGTCAGGGCACCTGGCTTGTCCTCCAGATCGACGTTGGCTGCGGTGTCGGTTTCCTGCGGCAACGCGACGAACACGTCCAGGGACTGCATCTGCGGCGTGAAGACCTCGCCGATGTCCCGCAGGGGCGCGTCGTTCGAGCGATCGCCACAGGAGATGGGCGTCCCATCGGGCAGGATCGCCGAGAACTGCGAGAGCTTGAGCTGGCCCGCAGCGAGCGCCCGCTCGTCCAGCTGGATCTCGGTGACACCCCAGGCGTAGGGGACCGAGGCGGACAAGCGTCGGTCCAGCAGCCGCTCGTGGTAGCCGTCGAGCTGCTGGAAGTGGTGCTGAGTGATGAACAGGCCCTCGGTCCAGACGGGCTTGCGAATGCTCACAATCTATTCTCCCTGAGTCGGGGCTCCCTCGGCAGGCGCCCCAGGCGCGCCCTCCCCTCCGGAAGGCGCCTTGGCCTGGGACTTTACTTCCTGAACCCGTCCGTCAGGAACGTCCTCTGCGTGCTCGATGCCGTCTTCCACTCGCGACTCGTCGATCCACACGTAGAAATGCGGCATTGGCGGGGGCCCTGCGTCCTCCTCGCAGTCCTCGCCCTCACACTTTTCCTGTCCGCAGGCACCCTCGCTGGGGGCGGGGGGGAGGTCGAAGACCGTGTACCAGCTCCGCCCCTTGGGATTGCGGAACAGCGCCACCGCGCCCACGTACTGAGCCGAGTCGTCACGCTCGAACTTCAGGG
The DNA here is from genome assembly GCA_020430865.1 of Myxococcales bacterium. Next base: position 1,769 of record JAGQIY010001330.1, on the reverse strand, counting down.
CGGTGCGCGTGTTCGGGTAGACGGGAAATTCCTCGCTCTTGACGATGTCCTCTCCGAGGACCTCAGTGTCCTTCTTCCACACGTCGTTGAACGAGGCGTTCTGAAGACTGACGTCGTTCTTGAGCTGGTAGATCCGGAGTTGGACTGGGCGAGGCTCACCGCTCTCGGCGCGGTTGATATCCGGTGAGGAAATGACGTCGACCGTCACTTCCTGGAACTTGCAGTCATCGGGTTCCTTGACCGGTAACACCGTGGGGGAACAGGCCGGGGGTGAGAGCAAGAGCCCCACCAGTCCAAGTGTTCCAGCCACGAACGCTAAGCCTCGCTTCATCCTCCGCTATCCCTTCACGCAGATGATCTCTCCGGCCTCGTCGAGATCGAGCTGCATCTTGTCGAGCTCCTCGCCCGCCGCGATGCTCTTGAGGATCTCGCTCGAGACGAGTGGCATCACGGTTCCGCGCAGGATGTGATCGACGTTGCGCGCGCCGCTCTCCACCTCCTGGCAACGGTCGGCGATGGCGTCGATCACCTTGTCGGTGATCTGCAGGTCCATGCCGTGGGCTGCCTTGGCGCGACTGACGATTCCGCCCATCTTCATGCGCGCGATGCCCTTCAGCGCGTCGGGACGGATCGGCACGTAGGGCACCACCGTCATGCGCGCCAGCAGCGCGGGCTTGAAATGGGCGCTGAGCGTTGGCTTGATGATGCTCGTCAGTTCGTCGTAGTCCGGCAGCTCTTCGTCGGGCGCCGCCGTGGTGGTGATCAGGTCGGTCGCCAGGTTGCTGGTCAGGATCACGATGGTGTTCTTGAAATCCACCACGCGACCCTCACCGTCGCTCAGCATGCCCTTGTCGAACACCTGGTAGAACAGGTTCAGGACTTCCTTGTCCGCCTTCTCTACCTCGTCGAGCAGAACCACCGAGTAGGGCCGGTGCCGCACGGCTTCGGTGAGCACGCCGCCCTCGCCGTAGCCGACGTAGCCAGGTGGTGAGCCGATCAGGCGGGACACCGTGTGTCGCTCCTGAAACTCGCTCATGTTGATGGTGACCACGAAGCGCTCACCACCGAACATCAGATCGGCGAGGGTCAGGGCGGTCTCCGTCTTACCCACACCGCTGGGGCCAACCAGCAAGAAGACGCCGAGCGGGGTGTTCGGCGGCTTGAGGCCCGAACGCGCCGCCCGTACCTCGCGCGCGATGGCAGCGAGCGCCATGTCCTGGCCGCGAACCCGCGCGCGCATGCGCTCTTCCAGGTTCACGATGGCGTCGACGTCATCCTTGACCATTTTTCCGACCGGAATTCCGGTCCAGTCGGCCACGATGGACGACACCGCAGACTCGTCCACGTCCGCGGCGACCAGGCGGTCTTCCGCCTTGATGTTGCGCAGCTTCTCCAGCTCTTCGCGCAGGGCAGCGCGCGCCGCCTCGACGTCGACCTTCTCCGCTGGGGCCTCGGCGGCCTTGTCCCCTTGCGTCTTCTTCTCCGCGTCATCCGCTGGCGCGGCTTCTTCTGCTGGCGCCGTTGCGGCCTTCAGCTGCGCCCTGAGCTCGTCGATGCGATCGACGATCTTGCGCTGCTCGGCAACCTTCTCTTCAAGCTCGGCGACCGTGGCCAGGAGCGCTTCCTTCTTCTCCTCGGTCTCCTTCCGGAGCTCGGCGAGCGGTATCACTCCGGCGCTCTCATCGCGGTCCATCGCCTCTAGCTCGCGCTCGACTGCGGCGAGCTCGGCCTTCGTATCCTCGAGGATCGCCGGCGGCGCGTTACGCACC
>JAGQIY010000142.1 GCA_020430865.1 Myxococcales bacterium | reverse complement strand
GGTGGTCTATCATGCATGGATCAAGGGCGGCGAGGAGATGGTCCGCGTCGACAACCCGTCGAAGATGCCTCCAGTTGGGGAGATCGAGCGCATCGAAGAGCCCATCATGAAGGTCGTGGTCCACGTTCCCGCCGAGTACGTCGGCGCGGTGGTGGCCTTGTGTGAGGAGCGCCGTGGGGTGCAGCAGAACATCCACTTCGCCACCCAGGATCACGTGGTCATCACCTACGAGCTTCCGCTCTCCGAGGTCATCTTGGACTTCCACGACAAGCTGAAGAGCGCTTCGCGTGGCTACGCAAGCATGGACTACGAGCTCACGGGTTACCGTGGAGATGACCTGGTGAAGCTGGACATCCTGGTCAACGGTGAACCGGTGGACGCACTCAGTGTGATCGTCCACCGCGCCTTCTCGACTCATCGCGGCCGGGCGCTCGCCGCGAAGATGAAGGAACTGGTGCCACGACAGCAATACGACGTGGCGATTCAGGCGGCGATCGGCGCCAAGATCATCGCGCGCACCAACGTTCGCGCCTTGCGCAAGGACGTGACCGCCAAGTGCTACGGCGGAGACATCTCGCGCAAGCGAAAGCTGCTGGAGAAGCAAAAGGCGGGCAAGCGTCGAATGAAGCAGTTCGGCAAGGTGGACGTGCCTCAGGAGGCGTTCCTGGCCATCCTCAAGCTGGACTCCTGACTCGCGCTTCCTTTCCACCGAGGGTTCTGGGACGGTGCTGCCCCGCGCGACGTCCCTTGGTTTTCCTTTCGCGTCCTGGGCGCGGATTCCTGAATCGGAGACAGCATGGATCGAGACGCGCTAGACGCCCTCAACGCGAGCCTGCCAGCAGACCAACGAGTCGAATACCTCGGCTCCGCTGCGTTCGGGCCCAAACTCGCCGTGGAGCGCTACCGGCTGAGCAACGGCCTCGACGTGCTGGTGTGCGAGGATCATTCGGCGCCCGTCGTCGCCTATCACACTTGGTTCCGTGTGGGTTCGCGCCACGAGCGCGAGGGCAAGACAGGGCTCGCGCACCTGTTCGAGCACCTGATGTTCAACGAGACCGAGAACTTGCCCAAGGGCGAGTTCGATCGCCGTCTGGAGGAAGCCGGAGCGGACACCAACGCCTCGACCTGGCTCGACTGGACCCACTACAACATCGCGGTGCCCGAAGACCAGCTGCCCTTGGTGATCCGGCTCGAGGCCGAGCGCATGGGTTCCCTCGTGCTCAAGGAGCCACAGGTGGAGAGCGAGAAGGAAGTGGTGGCGAACGAGCGACGCTACCGCGTGGACGACGACGTCGAGGGCGCGATCAACGAAGTGCTCTGGGCGACGGCGTACACGAAGCATCCGTATCATCACCCCACGATCGGCTGGATGGCGGACATCCAAGGCTTCACCACCGAGGACTGTCGGGGCTTCTACGAGGCCTACTATGCCCCGAACAACGCGTGTGTCGTCGTCGTTGGGGATGTGCAAACGGCGGATTTGCTCAGGCAGATGGTAGACGCCTACGGTGCCCTTGCCCCCTTCGACTTGCCGTTGGAGGACAGCTGGCCAGAGCCGACCCAGAACGCCGAACGACGCGTGGAGCTGACTCAGCCAACCACGACCGAGAAGGTCGCAGTGGCCTACCACGCCCCGGCGCTGGGGGACTTCGATCACCCTGCACTCGCGGTGCTCAACGAGGTGTTGTCGGGCGGTCGGGCCAGCCGGCTCTACGATAGACTGGTCACCCAGCTGGAGCTGGCGAGCGAAGTGCGGACCTTCCTCGGCCCGTTCCGCGATCCAGGTCTGCTCGAGGTCTACGCTTCCGCACGGGAAGGCGTGAGCGCAAGGCGGCTCCTGGAGGTGATCGACGAGGAGCTGGGACGCCTCCTCGTCGAGCCAGTACCGACTCCCGAGCTGGAGCGCGCGTGCGCGAGGATCGAGCTGGGGTTGCTCGGCGGCCTGGAGAACGTCGATGGTCGCGCGAGCACGATTGGGTTCTACGAGACCGTGCTGGGGCGCCCTGGGGCGGCCTTCGAGCGCCTCGAGGCGATGCAGCGAGTGACCTCCAGCGACCTGCTCCGAGTCGCGAGGCGCTACTTGAAGCAAGAGCAACGCACCCTGGTGCTGGTCTATCCGACCCGCGATGGGCAGGAGGCAGCGTGATCGAGGTCCTGGTCGAGAGAGACTCTGCCCTACCCTTGGTGCATTGCTCGCTGGCGCTCCGCATCGGCTCCGTCACGGATCCTCCCGGCAAAGAGGGCCTCACCCGGCTGCTGTTTCGACTGATGCGTCGCACGGGTGGAGGAACCACGCCGCGCGTCCTGGACGAGCGCATCGATCGCCTGGGCTCCGCGCTCTGGGTCGACGTCAGTCAGAGCACCTCAGGCATCCACGGCACGGTGATCTCCCGCAACCTCGAGCCATTCCTCGAGGTGCTGACCGACGTCGTGATGCGCCCGGGCTTGGACGCCGCGGAGTTCGAGCGACTCAAGCGTGAGGCTCAGAGTGAACTCGTCGAGGTGCTGGACAGCGACCGCAGCCTCGCCAGGCGCTGGTTCGCACGCCGTCTCTTCGCAGGACACCCGTACTCCCGCCCGACCGGCGGTACCAAAGCGACCTTGGGAGCGATCCAGCTCGAAGACCTCCAGCAGCGCTACAGGCAGCTGTTTTGCCCAGAGAACCTGGTCCTCGCGATGGCGGGCGACGTGGCTGAGAGCAGGGCTCTGGCCTTCGCCGAAGAGCTGGAGCGGGCATTACCTCGCGGCAACGCTGCCGTTGATCCGACACCCGAGCCAAGCCAGCGCCCCGGTCGCCACCTGGCGTTCGTCGACAAGCCAGAACGTACTCAGACTCAGATCCTGATCGGCTGTCTGGGGAGTCACCCGCATGACCCAGACCACCTGGCGCTCCACGTTGCCAACACGGTCTTTGGGGGCACCTTCACTTCACGACTGACTCAGGAGGTCAGAGGCAAGCGCGGTTGGTCGTACGGCGCCTACGCGAGCCTACCCGTCGATCGCCGACGCCGCAGCTTCAGCATGTGGACGTTCCCGAAGGCGAGCGACGCCCTGGCCTGCGTCCAGCTCGAGCTGCAGCTCTTCGAAGACTGGGTGGAGCGCGGCATCACGCAGGAGGAGCTAGACTGGGTCAAGGCGTACCTGGTGCGCTCCCACGCGTTCGCAGTGGACAGCTCCGCCAAGCGCGTCGGTCAACTCCTCGACATGGAACTCTACGGGCTCCCGGAGGGTTACCACACGGAATACACCAAGCGGGTGGCCGCCGTGACGCTGGAGACGGCGAATCAGAGCCTGCGGCGCCTGACGCCTCGGGACCTGTTGATCAGCGTGGTGGGCAGCCGGGAGCCCATTTTCGACCAGCTCGCCGCGGGGATACCACACCTGGAATCCAGCGAGGTCATCCCCTTCGACGCGGACTGAGCACGCTACTCGTGTTGCGGCGCGGCCCCCGTCGCGACGCGATCTGCTGCGACATCGTCGGCGCGCTCACCGTCCTGCGCTCACTCCAGCTCGAGCAGCTTGGCGACCTGCAGCGCCACTGCGGTAGCCCGCGCCGTGAGATCGTCTTCCGCGGCGGTGACGGACTGATCAGCGTCCAGGGGCTGACGCAGGTCGACGTAGATCTTCAGCTTGGGCTCGGTGCCGCTTGGCCTGACCAGGATGCGCCCCGTATCGAGCTCGATGGCGACCAGGTTCGCGCTGGCCAGCCAGCGGGGGCGATCGGCCGCGCCTTGCTGGTAGTCCGTGACGCTCATCACCTCCGCCTCACCGACGTGGGTGGGCGGACTGGAGCGCAGGCGCTCCATCGCCGCGGCGATGGCCTGAGCGCCGTCGGAGCCCGGCATGGTAACGCTCTTCTGCGTGCTCACCCACAAGCCATGCTCTCGGTAGAGCTGATGGAGGCGCTCGACCACACTGAGCCCTTGCGACTTCAGGGCGGCGACCAGCTCAGCGAACAACACCGCTGCGCTGATCCCGTCCTTGTCGCGTACCAGATGCCCCGCGGAGTACCCGATCGCTTCCTCGAATCCGAAGACGTAGCTCACTCCCCCCTTCGCTTCGAGATCCATCGCTGCGTTCCAGATCCACTTGAAGCCCGTCAGAGTCTGATCCCAGTACGCGTCGTAGCGCTTGGCGATCTCGCCGAGCATCGGGCTGGAGACGATGCTGGAGAGCACCATCCGGCGTGGAGTGGTCGGCGCGGCGGCGAGCATGAAGTCGGCCAGCAGGACACCGATCTGGTTACCGGTCAGCTGCAGCCAACGACCGCTCGAAGTCTTCACGCACACTGCCAGGCGATCCGCGTCGGGATCGTTGGCCAGGATCAGCTCCGCGTCGCACTCCTTGGCGAGCTCCAGGGACAGATCGAGCGCGCCCTTCTCCTCCGGGTTCGGAAACTCGACCGTAGGGAAACGCCCATCCGGTTCGAACTGCTCCGCCACGGCATGCACCTTGCGGAACCCCGTTTGCTCGAGGCCGCGCATCACGAACCTGCCGCCCACTCCGTGCAGCGGTGTGTAGACGATGGCGAAGTCGCGATCCACGCGCAGCTTCGGCCGGAGCGCGTCGAGGTCGGCGAAGTAGCGTTCAATCAGCGCCGAACCGATCACCTCTGAGAGCTCACCCGCACCTCCACGTTTCACCCCGGAGGCGGACTCGACGCGGGCGATGCGCTCGGCGATCTCGCCGTCCACCGGTGGGACGATCTGCGCGGCATTCGCGGCGTACACCTTGTACCCGTTGTACTCGGGCGGGTTGTGGCTGGCGGTGATGCACACCGCAGCGCTCGCCGACAGTTGCCGTGCGGCATACGCCACGATCGGCGTCGGCACTGGTTGCTCGAAGTAGCGCACCGGGATCATCGCCCCTTCGAGCACCTGCCGGGTAGCGGTCATGAACTCGTCGCTCGACAGCCGCCCGTCACGCCCCAGCACCACGGGTAGGGTCTTGGCATCGGGCACCCGGGCCAGCAGGTAGTCCGCCAGACCGCGCGTCGTGCGGATCACGTTCGCCAGGTTCATTCGTGAACGGCCACCCCCGACCACCCCACGCAACCCGGCGGTTCCAAACTCGAGGTCGGCGCCCATGCGCTCCTCGAGCTCGTCACGCTCGTCCCCGGCGATCAGCGCCTCGAGTTCCTCTCGGTCCGCAGCGCTGGGGTCCTGGGCCATCCACTCACGGGCACGTTCGACGACATCCTTCTCGCTCATGGCCTTGAGGATAGCGAAGACTCCGGAGATGCCCACGCCAAGCGGCAAACGCCCGTCGAGTCGGGGCCCAGGACGCAGGATTGGCCGAGGCCTCCAGCCAAGCCGCGCGCATTCCCCCGAGGCAAACCCGCACACCTTGCGCGGCGGAAGGGAGTCGTTGACTAGGCGCCGGGCGCGAGCTTCTTGCGCAGCTTGAGGGGTTCACCGTGGAGCGCGAGCTGGCCGCAGGCCGCGTCGACGTCGTCGCCCCGGCGAACTCGCACGAAGCAGCTGACGCCCGCCTCCGCCAGGCGCTCGCGAAACGCGGCTACCTGTGCCGACCTGGGCGCCCTGAGCTCCGACGCCGAGATGGGGTTCATCGGGATCAAGTTGACCTTCACCCGCAATCCAGCCAGCAGCTCGATCAAGCGATCGGCATGGCCGAGGCTATCGTTGACACCGTCGATCAGGGTGTACTCGATGGTGATGCGGCGGCGAACGGGCAGCGGGTAGTCATGCAGCGCGCGAATCAGTTCTTCCACGGGGTAACGCTGGTTCATGGGCAAGATGCGGCTCCGCGTGTCGTTGTCTGGCGCATGCAGGCTGATCGCCAACCCGATCTTGCCACCGAAGTCTTCGCCGAGGCGACGGATGCCGGGCACCAGCCCGACGCTACTCACCGTGAGGCGCCTGGGGCTCATGCCCAGGCCATCGGGATGGGTGATGAGCCGGATCGCCCGCAGCGTCTCGTCATAGTGATGCAGGGGCTCCCCCATGCCCATGAAGACCAGGTTCCTCAGGTCCTCCTCGGGCTCGAGGTAGCGCTTGGCGACCAGGACTTGAGCCACGATCTCTTCGGCGCGCAGACCGCGCTGCAAGCCGGCTTGGCCGCTCGCACAGAAGACACAGCCCATCGCGCATCCATGCTGTGTGGAAATGCACAAAGTGACTCGCTCCCGTGGTGCGGCT